>JAUQWQ010000182.1 GCA_030835085.1 Ignavibacteria bacterium | reverse complement strand
TCAGTTTTTTATAATACAGAACGCAAAATTATGAAATTATAATTAAAATTGCCATATAATTTTTTTAGCCGTGTAATTTAATCTGTACTTTTTTGGCAATTTTAATTCATAAACAGGTATTTTAAAAGGATATGAGGCATAAGAGACTATGACATTTCGCCATATTTAGAGAAAAATTTTTGCACTAAAAATTCTCACTGCTTAATGGAAAAACAGTTTAAATGAAATTAAGTAGTTGATTTGAATACTTTTTATTATATTCGTACTCACGCGATAGGGGGTCGTTTACTTAGCAATAGGTAAACGCCTCCTATTTTTATTTATTTTAATTTCTAATAAGTGATAACTAAATATTATCTATGAGCGATATAGCGAATTTTGTAAATCGTATAGAAGAATTGAGATTTATTAAAGAAGACATTCTAAATTGTAAGAACATCAGTAAAGTTTTAATTATTACTGGTGATACTGGTATTGGTAAAAGTAAGCTTACAGAAAAAGTACTAACTGACTTTGAGTTTAAAAACTGTATTAAGGTTAAAGTTAATGCATATGAGAATAGTGATTTAGCGCAAGGTTCATTTATTCGTTTAATTGGAATTGAATTAAACAAATACGCTGAACAAAATGGAAAGGAGCATAAACTATTAAATTATTTAAAATCCTGGTCAGGTTCATTGAAGGATTATTTTACAAATGTGCTTTTAGAAGATATAAATTATGTTAATCCGATTAACAATACTAAAGTTATAGGAAAAATGATAAAATATAAACTAAATAAAGGAGAATTTAATATTGAACAAATCTTAAATGATAGTTCTCATAGAAATCTTCAAATTATTACCAACTATATACATTTTTTTTTAAAGAACGAATCACCCTTTCTAATTAACATTGAAAACATACAATTAATGGATTTTACCTCTTTAGAATTATTTTCAAAAATTGTACATAGCGCCAAACAAACTTACTTTTTATTAGAATTTACAAACAATACAAAATGTACTCCCAATTCTATTATTGAACATATCAAAGCAGAAAATATTGAAATTGCAATCACTGATTTGCCAAAGTTAAGCAAAACTGATTTTTCGAAAATTATTTTAGATAAAGAACCAAATATCAATAGACTCATAGATTTTGTATATGATCAACTTAATGGAAACATTCGACAATTATCAGATTTAAAAATAGTTGTAGATAAAAGGCTCAAGTTTATCAATTTTGACTCTTTAAAAGAAAATAAGAATTCTAATTGGACTTTGATTAATATTAAAAGCTTAGAGCCAAATGATTTTTTTGTTTTGACTGCCATAGTTTCTAATAAATCAAAATTACATATAGAACAACTCAACTACATTCATAAATTTAGATATGATATCCATATTGATATTAACAAGTCGATAAGCACTTTGGTAGAAAGAAAGTTAATAAAAACAACGAAAGAGGGAATTATAGAGACTGAACATGACAGTATTAGTTCTTATTTACATGAAGAAAATAAAAGTATGTTTCTACTAGCAAATAAAATGTGGGGTGATTATTATTTAAATTTTTATACTAAAAATGATTTCGATGTTTATTCTAAACATGATTTGCTATCAAATATTTTCTATCATTTAATCCAATCAGATCCTATTCGAGTACTCAATATACTTCTGGATCTCGAGAGGCATATTTTAAATTTACTATATCCTTCTTCTGTAAGGGGATATGTTAATAACATCAAAGAAAATTTTATAGATTCCCAAATTGAGTCAGTTAAACTTCGAGAAAAAATAATCTATTTTATAATAGATGTATATTATAAAACAAATTTTTTTGAAGAGGCATTCGAGTTAGTAAATAATATTAAACGAGAAACATTGAGGAGTAAGCTATATAAAGCTGTTCTACTAAATAGATTGGACAAACATGAAGAAGCAATTCAATATTCTACAGTAGAAATCGATAATACTACCGCTGAAACTCCTCTGTCATATATTTTGTCGTTAAAATTGGTCTTACTTGCAAGCTACAGATCTTTAATAAAATTCGATGAATGGTATAGATTGTTTGAGCAAATTTTAAAGAATAAACATTATAAAAATCTTAAAGAATATGGAGTTTTTTTAAGGAATTCGGAAATGATGCTTTCATATAAAGAAAGTCTTCCATACTTATTAGAATGCATTGAGTTATATAACAAACTTGAAGATAAGGAGGAAGAAGCATATGCTAGAATCGCATATAGTATGCAGTTAGGGCGTTTAGGAAGGTTAACTGAAGCTATGTCAGAAGCTAAATATGCACAATTGCTACTTTCTCACAAAGGTATGGATCAATATTTATCATTGAATAATATAGCTGTAATAGAAATGTTAAATAGAAATTTTAGTGTTGAAGTTAGGGATATCTTAAAACAGGCATTAATAACGGCTTATGATCCATTTTCGAAACAGAATATTCTAGTTAATCTTTTAGTATGGAATACAATTAACAATAATCATTCAGATTGTAAGGAAATCATACAAGAGTTATTAACGGTCATAAATAACCAACCAGATAAAATGTTGCACAGAATTATATATTACAATATTCATTTTTATTATGTTTCAATTAACGATATATTAAATTCACAAAAATTTAAAACAATGGCGATGAATTGTCTTGACGATGATGATCCACTATGGAACAATAGATTTTATGATGAAAAGATTACAGATGAAAATGATGTGTTTTTATCGGGTTTTGAATATCACGTAGATTTCTTGACATATTGGCACTTTGAAATTAATCCTCATTTAGAGAGTTTTGAAGTAAATTAACAAACATCTCTTTGTAACTGTATCCATTATATTCGAAGGCTTTATATATTGACGATAACTTTCCCAAGTAAACATCCGGTGATAATTCTATACAGTAAAAGTTATTATTTTCATCCATTCTGCCATCAATTCTAATTATATCAGCTTTATAAAAGCTAAAGAATAATTTTTCTAATTTTTTTATTAGATTTTTATCAATTGATTCTGTTATGCAACTATTTATTTCATTGTAAATACCTCTCTTTTTAATTTCTAGTCCATATAGTATATCTTTAATATCTTTTTCTTTCGTTTCAAGTTCAAGTTTAATACATTCAGCGATTTTTATTTTCGTTCTATTGCCGAACAAAATAAAACTCACTTCATCCCCACGTATAAATTTCTCAACAATAATACTATCTTTGAAATACAAAAATAAGTTTCTGGCCAAGTCAATTGCTTCATCATGGTTTGTTACTAGGTTAGATTGAGAAATTCCAATTGAGCCTCCCTCGAAGTTTGGTTTAACTACAAGGGGCAAGTCTAAATATTTAATTTGCATTAAATCAGATTCTTTCTCAATTATTATGTGGTCTGGAACGTTAACTCCATATTTTTTACAAAACTGGTGAGAAAGCGATTTATCTTGACAAACAATTGAAGTGTAAGTATCAGCCCCTACGTATTTAATATTATAAGCTTCACAAATAGAAGGAATCAATGCTCTACGATTCCTTGAACTAATTCCAGACCAAATTGATAATACAATATCATCCTTGTGGGTTTGGATATTTTCAAGTAATAGTTTAGGCGATTCATAATGTATGACTTCGTTAGCTATCTTAGACAAAACTTCATATACATCTTCATAATACTCAATTTCAGTAAATTCTAGATTGAGTGATTCTCTAGAAGCATTTTGATGATCTTCGACCAAATCAGAAACAAAGACTATTCTATCAAACATTTTTTCCCCAATATCCCAGGATTACATTTCTTAATAATAATAATTCTTCGACCCTAAAAAATACTCCTTCCGTAAGTTTTGAGTTATTTGTAGTCATTAGCCTATTTGAGAATAAATCTAGACAGACGAGATTGAAGTGACAAAATTTTATGTTCCAGGGATTAATGATTCCAGGATATAATTTGTATTCTGCCAGTAAATTTAAACTCAGAAAAGATATATTTTTACTTTTAAACATCTTCTTTATGTTTTTAATACAAATCATATCGCATCCCCTTATGTGTACAGCTATATTATATTTGTAACATTTTAACAATATAGTTTTTAATTCTACACTGCAGTGTACATTTCTAGCTTTGGAAGCCTCAAGGCATGATATAACAGGTTTATGGCGTATAATGTCGAAGTTTATGTTTTTCAGAGTATAGATAATATTTAGTTATCACTTATTCAGGATAACTAAAACTGCTTAAAACGAAGTCTTTCCGGGGGTGTTTATGCTTTAAGATCTGCCTTTGTTTTTCCCTATTCACGTGGGTGTATATCTGGGTGGTCATAATCGAGCTGTGTCCAAGCAATGACTGGATATATTTTATATCCACGTCTTTTTCAAGCAGTAACGTTGCGAACGTATGGCGGAAAAAGTGCGGAGTAACATGCTTATTTATCATAGCTTTATGGGAAAGTACCCTCACTGTGGCCCTGATCGACTGGTCGGAAAGCTTTTTGTTCAGCCGGTTTACAAGGAAAAAACCTCCGGAAACTTCTATTCTGTTCATAAACAGTCTCCTGTATAGTTTCAGTAAACCAAGACTGTCAATATTGCATACCTGAATAATTCTTTCTTTGCTGCCTTTCCCGGTTAAGTTTATCACGCCTGAACTAAGATCAACATCATTATCTCTCAAATTTGCTATTTCGGAAACCCTTGCACCTGTTGCAAATAACAGTTCAATGACTGCAATATCCCTTACGGAAGCCGAATATGAATAAGTTGATTTGCGTTTAATCGAGATCTGCCCGTACGCGTACTTAAAAATTTCAAGCATTTCCCCTGCATTTAAATAACGCGGAAGATTAACCGGCTCCTTGATCTTGATTCTCATCTTCCTGACCGGGTTTACGGTTATCTTATCTTCAAATTCCAGATAATTGAACATTGCCTTTATTACAGCGATTTTTCTTTTAATTGATTTTGGCTTAAGAGAAGAAATAAGTTCAAGGTACTCCCTGAGTTCTGATTTTGATATCTGTGTAACTTCCGTTGAATACTTTTTATCTCGCAGAAATTTTAACAGCTGGCTAAGATCTGTTTTATAGGCATAAATTGTTTTAGGGCTTAAGTTCTTTTCATAGATACAATGATTAACAAATTCTTTTGCAGCATCTTCCAGAGTGTACATAACAATAGTAGTTTTATATTAATAATTTGGTTTAGAATTATATAAATTATTAATTATTATGTAACTTGTAATAGACTAAACAGACTATTTTATATGAAATATCAGAATTTATTAATTTAATGAAAGGGATAACTGTTCTTATATTTCTTTGCTCCTGCTCTATTTCATCCCTGTAATCTTCCCTTCAAGCCATGGCAATATATTAAATGCATCAAATGCATTTTCCTCGAATGGGTCGTTTTGAATAGCCTTCAGGTCACGATGCATAAACTCAAGCATTTCGTTTATCTCGCGCTCTGATCTTACCCTGAATGCCTGCCGGGTATACTCAAGGATTATTTTTTCGTATTTATATATCTTGTTCCTTTTTGTAAGGAAGTAATAAGCGCGTCTAAGCTCATGCTCTATCCTGTCGGGGTTACCTGATTCATATGCCACAACCAGGTTCATTATCCTTGCGTAACACTGGTAATCCTGCGATACATCAATATTGGGTATCTGTATCAGCCTGTTAAGCCACCTGCCTGCATCTGCAAAAGCGCTTTTAAAAAAACAAAACCTGGCAATAACAAAATACCATACAATTTTCTGCTGAGTGCTTAATACTCTTTCATACTTTTTGAAATTTTCATCTGCATCAACCAGCATTTTTTCGCCGCGTTCAGCGTGATAGTCATCTGCTGCCGTTGAAAACACCGATAAACCCAGCATATACGATGCTTCCAGCCGGTCACGCTCTGTTGCCCATGGAAAACGTGACTGAAAATCTTCAAGCCTGGAGTAAGCAGGTTCGTAAATATCCATGTTATGAGTCCTGACAGAAGACGTTAAAACTGAATATTGAGAGATGATAAATTCATGCAAAGTAGCCCTGTTATTTGTCACAGCCTTTTCTACTTCATCAGCATATTTTTTTGCAAATCCCATTGAAGCTTCATAGTCGCCTGCCCATTCATTCAAAATTACATTAAAATTGTAAAATCTTTTCAGGGTGGTACCGCTCAGCATCTTGCTTTCATCGCTCATTAGCGGGTTGCTGAATATATCATCCCTTTCTTTCACCCCTGCTTCATCCCTGGTCTTTGATGTAGGGTATTTCTGCAGCATAAGTGTGATCCTGCTTCCAAGGTCATTCATATCTGAAAGGTTCTTTAACCTTTCCAGGTTTACATTCTGCTCTTTGTGCACCCTTTCCACAACCCTGCTGTAACCTTCGGCATCAAGCATATATCTTGCCAGGGTTCGCTCCCTGTTGAGGATAGTGACCAGATCCATAAACAGTTCATTCCTAACTGCTGTCTTTTTTGCCTTCTTCAAAACTCCTTCAGCCTGTTTTAACAGTGACATTGAAAACAGAATTTCATATTGCTCCAACAGACCTTTTACTTTATTCTCGTTGCTGTCTTCCCTTCGGTATTCAGTAAGGCTTTTCAGGATAAGATTGTACAAATTATTTTTTGTGACGGCAAAATGCCGTCGTACAGGCTCATCAAGTGAAAGCTTGAAATTTTCTTCTTCGTAATTTTCGTGGGCCTTGGCATACTCAGTTAACTTTTCAAACAGCCTAAGCACTGCACCATCCCTGCCTGCTGAATTCAGCCTGTAGTACCGCCTGAAGAAGGATTTTTCCTTCCTCGTCATAACCCTCATAATGTCAAATAATTCGCTGGATACCGGCATTTTGGATTAATTCTGAGCTCTTTTTATTTGCGAATATAATTCATTTTTAGCAATACTTGGCAAATTTAATGATTTTTCTGAATTAATCCACTTCATTAATTGTTTTGTTCTGCCATATCAAGAATTATATCTTCGCAGCAGTATCAAACATGCTGTCCCAGATCAGTTTTAATCCCCCCCGGGAAAATTGTTCTCCCAATCTGAGACAACATGGGAAGGACTGAGGAAGGTAAGTTCATCCGGAGAGCTTACCCTAAAGTCCGGAATAAAAAAACTATTATTAACTCATCGTATCGCTTCAAGTCAACCGATGAGTATGAAACTAAAACAAAAAGTCTCAGAAAGGACAAAAAAAATGAAAAAGTTATTAAAATTCATAATCATAATATTCACTATCTCACTGTTTCACAATTTCACTTTTTCCCAGTGGGTACAGGTTACCTCGGGCACTTCAAATTTTTTAACCAGTGTTCAGTGCATAACCGGAACGATCAACTATGCAGCTGGATTTTCAGGAACTGTACTTAAATCAACCAATAGCGGGCAATCGTGGATATCCCTCACCAGCCCATCATCCTCTAATATAAACAAAATATTCTTTTCACCGACAGGAAGCGGAACAACGGGCTGGGTTGCCACCACAGGGGTATATAAATCAACCAACGGCGGCGTTAACTGGGTTCAGCAGATCGCTACAGGTTCATTTGCCGATCTCGCATTTGTTGATGTAAACACGGGTTTTGCTGTAAGATCTACAATAGTAAGCAAAACCACGAACGGCGGTACAAATTTTGCAAATACAAATTATACATCCAACAATTTGATAAGCGCAAATAAAATAATTCATGTCACAGGGCAAACATTAATAATACTTGGAGTGGATAATGCAAACGATACCACATTTGTATTTAAATCCACAAACCTTGGCGATTCATGGAGCCAGATCTTTAAAACGCCGGGTGTGTTTTTTGAGATAAATTTTGTAAATACAACTACGGGGATTATGTGCGGAGATAACGGTTCGGTTAAGAGAACAACAAACGGCGGTACAGCATGGAATAATATTACAACTCCGGCATCAGTTGATCTTCTGGATGTTCATTATGCTTCCACAAATATTGTATATATGGTTGGTTCCGGCGGTACAATACTAAAATCAACAAATGCGGGCGTAAACTGGTTTACTCAGGTTTCACCGGTCACCTCTAACCTGAGATCAATCCATGTATTCCCGCAGGATGATAATGGAATACTCTTAGGTGCAGGCGGAACGATCCTTAGAACTACAAACGGAGGAAATGTTCCGACCGGCATTCAGCCAACAGGAAATGAAATTCCCGAGAAATTCTCCTTAAGCCAGAATTACCCCAATCCATTCAATCCTTCAACAAAAATCAGCTTCTCAATTCCCTCTTCCGGTTTGAATAACGGTTCTAATGTTCGATTAGCCGTCTTTGATATCCTTGGCAAAGAGGTTGCTCTACTGGTAAATGAAAATCTGTCACCCGGAAATTATTCAATTGATTTCGATGCATCATCACTGCCAACCGGTACTTATCTCTACAGACTAACGGCAGGTGAGTTTACCAACACAAAAAAACTGGTTTTAATTAAATAATTATTACTCATCGGATGACTTAAAGTCATCCGATGAGTATCAAAATTTATGAAGAAAGGAAACTAAATTGGATACAACAAACATAAAAAATAGAAATATCGGTAATATTAAAAGTTCAGCCAAAAGCGGGATTAGTGCCGATAAAAAAATAGTAAATGGCAGCTTCAGGGATAAGCTTAATGAAATGGTCCACAATTCAGGCGCAGCAGATAAACTTAAAGCAGTTGAAAAAATTGCTGAAAACACCGTGAAGCTTGGATTTGAAAAAGCGGTCGCGCATTTTGAAAATCCAGCAATGTACCCGCTGCCCGCCGATGGCAAAAATCTTGAAAACGCAGTATTTGATTTACTTAATGCACTGCCGAAGAAAAAAAGGAATAAGCTGATCGATAAAGTAAATGAAACACTCAAAGCTCCCGCGGAAAAAAGGAAACAGGTTTATGGCGATATAGTTGATCTTGATTTCCGTTCAAACAAACCGATAGCCGATCAGGTAAAAGATCTGCCTGCATTGAAAAAGTACAATCTGGCAGCCGCCGAGCTTGAAAACCTGAAACAAAATTTCAAATCCATCAAAGCCGGAGTAAACAATCCGCTTCCTCAGCAGGCCGGCGCATCAACAAAGCTATCGTTCTTTGTGGATAATATGACATGCCTTAATCCCGATGATGTGTTAAAAGATGAAGTAAGCATTGGTGGATTTATTATAGATAGTCTTGGTAACTCAACAGAACTTGCGCCGCGATTCATAGGCAAGTTCAGAAAAAATGAAACAGTAAACCTTGGGGCAAACAGCAGGCTTTTTACTGTGAACATTGATCCTTTTTTAGCCCAGCAGACCTTCGCCGCAAATCTGTTCATAATCGAAAGTGACCTTGTGGAGAACAAGGACGCATTGATCAAAGCAGTTGTTGTAGTTGCTGTAATTTCAACAACTGTACTCGTTGTCAGCTTAGGCATACTTGCCGCGCTGCTCCTTGGTGCTGCAGTATCCCCGAAAGCCTTTTTTATCACCCTTTTAGCCGGAGGATCTTTAGGTTTTATTAGCACTTATCTTCTTCCCTTAATTGGCGATGATATTTCAAACATCACAACTGATACTCTTTTAGTAGATGGTATTTTAGGAATAGGGACTGAGTTTGTGCGTACTATTGAGATCGGACAGGGATTTGATTACCTGAGTTCATTTGATGGAAAATATACCGCAAATGCAAGATGGATTGGCGAAGCCTGAATGTAAATATTCATTTCATATAAGCTTCAGAGCAATAAAAAAAGGGCATAAATGCCCTTTTTCTGTATTATAATGCCACAACTGAATGATCATGACATAGTAAATAGTGTTTACGGAGGTAGTTTGTAATCAGCTATTTTACAGTTAAACTATACAAACCCCTGCGAAAGTTCCAATAAATTCAGAATAAATCCGTGCAATATTTGTAATTATATGTAACTGAATCTGTGCATCCCGTTTTACGCCCCCCTTACTGTAAGGAATAGTAGAAGGTTTCACGTTTGACCTTTCACAATTTCGCTTCTTACTGACAACCCGTGCCGTTACCGTTATCAACAATATCTCCGCATAAGGGGCCGAGAATTGCGAGCAATTCGTTCTGTTCTGTTTGCGCAACCCCAAGGGTCGTCATTGCCATCACAAGATCGTTTACAAGCGCATTGAATTGTGCAATTGTGATACTCATTCCTCCATGAGCTGTTCTCATATCCTTACCCATATATAAACAGGGACCGCCTGTTACCATGCATATCTGCTGAACAAGATTCTGCCTTAGCAGCCTGTACCTGACTCCTGAAGTATCAGCAAGTACCGGGGCAAAGAAAAAGTTTATCTGCGGGTCGGCGGCTACATTGTTAATAAATACTGCTACAACTGTATCAATTGCTGTGTTGCCGCCAAGCCTGGTGTAAAGTGTTTGTGCAGAAGGTGTGTTGTTGTTCATAGTGTTATCTTCGCCGCAGCTTTGAAAACTTATAACTGCCACAATTGCAATTGGCAGCAAAAAACTGATGAATTTCCGCATGTTATCTCCTTTAAAAAGATGGTTTAGTTAAAAGTTAATTAATTGATATAATTCGCCTTTAACATACATACGAAGTTCATGTAGTTTTGGATTTTAATAATATCAGACATCAATGGTCCGAAACAAAATAAAAAAGACAGGCCATAGACCTGTCTTAATAAGTGAAAATAATCTTTTGTCATTTAAGCTTTGACATTTGAACTTTTTTTCTACCTTCTCCTGAACTTCCTTTTATAAGTTTCATGTGAGCCTTTGGTATAAACAAGTATTGCAACAACTATGTGAATCCAGAACCAGGGATTTTCCCAGCCCATGTTATCATAAATATAAATTATCATAAGCAGTCTTGGAAAAAATGCATACAACAATATATCACCGATAAACGGAATATTGTTGTTCGGTATCTGGTGGCTGAAGTATGCAATAGCCAGCGCGATTCTTGGTAAAAACAAAGTTACAACTAATATCCAGGTTTCTATCATTTTTTTTTGAGCTAATTTTACAAATATAATTGAACTTTCTTTTTAAAATCAGCCAATTTGCTAAAGATTTTACCTGTCACCCGGTTTATGATATAAATCATTTAAATTCACTGAAATAGCTTTTAATTTTGTAGTAAGTAAAAGTGATATCTAATGAAAAAGTCTTATTTACTCTTAATCATTGCTATACTCACACCCATAATATTAAATGCACAGGATAGCATAAACACCCGTTCAACTGACTCTTTGGAATCAGTTGATTTCTATTCAAGATCAACTGATGAATGGCTTTCAGATAAGAGCGATAACCGTATGATCCTTGCGCCAACAGGCAGAACAATTAAACAGGGGCAATTACAGATCGCTTCAATGGTCATTATTCCTTACCTCGCTTTTCCTACCGCTCATGTGGGAATTACCGATTATATTAATGTTGGTTTTGGTTTCTCTGTGCCGTTTGGATTATTTTACGTTGCACCGAAAGTAAGATTTATAAAAACTGAATATCTGAGTATAAGCGGGGGACTTTTATGGTGCCCGGCAAAGGATAAGAGCCCTGATTTCAATTCTTTTTCAATTGGCTATATAGCGGCTTCAATTGGTTCTCAAGAAGCCTCAGTGAATATCGGTGCGGGGTATAACTTTACCAGGGGTTTATTCGATAAAAAGCCGGTTGTACAGATTGGCGGAGATGTACAGGTTGCCCGCGGATTTAAACTGATTTCTGAAAATTGGGGAATCGTTGGTGAATCAGTTCCAGTTTTATCAGCGGGTATCAGAATATTCAATGATTTTATTAATTTTGATGCGCTGGCTGTAAGTGTTCCAAGCAGCGATTTCCCGCTTGCGTTCTACCCGCTTGTGAGCCTGGGCTTAAATTTTGATCTGATCAATAAGAAGAAATAGAAAATTATCTTAATTTATTTTCTATTAAATACTGTAGTAAAGAGTTAGTTAGTCAATTTCTCTATGATTTCTTTATGCTCCGGAT
>JAUQWQ010000181.1 GCA_030835085.1 Ignavibacteria bacterium | reverse complement strand
TCCATTCAACCCAAAAACGATTATCAGATTTCAGATTAACAGATTATCAGATATAAATATAAGCGTATATGATATACAGGGCAAATTAATAACAGAACTTGTAAAACAAAAATATAATGCCGGAACATATGAAGTAGATTTCACTAGAAATAACTATTCATCAGGTATATATTTCTATTCTCTTATAATTGATGGTAGTGTAATCAAAACTAAAAAGATGATTTTAATAAAATAATAAAATAAAAATGACTCAAACTCACAGTTCCCTTAACAAAAGGGAATAATTATGTAACTAAAATACAACACCATGAAGCGAAAAACTTTCTTTACCGCTTTAGCCTTTGTTATAATCTTCACTGGCTTTATATATCTTAAGCCAAATTCAGATGCTTTAGAGAATTCAACCCAGTTAACAACCCCTCCAGCGCCGCAAACAGATAAATTTTTATTCGGAGCAACAGATTCATGGCAGGATGTAAATGATAACTATACTGATTATGAACAGCCTGGCTTAAACGTGTGGCATACTTATATGCGTGATGGCAGTGAGATATCCGGCAGAATGACGCCCAAAACACCGCTGGCTGATTAACAATTGTTATTTAAAACAAAAACAGTTAATTTTAATAAACAAATTATTGAAATAATAACATTAATTTGAAGAAACTCTTTAAAATACTGCTTTTCATTTTTGCCTTTTGCCTTTTTACTTTTGCGTATATAATGCCGCTAAACCCCGCAGGCAACTGGTACCAGCAGTTTATCACAAACATAGGCGGTAGGCAGATAAATGATATTACATTTACAGATAGCTTACATGGGTTTGCAATAACAAACGAAGTTTCGGATACATCATTTGTGCTCAGAACAACCAATGGGGGTGATAACTGGACAATCAATCATTTTGATAGCGGTATATGCAGTTATTACAGCGTACAGTTTTTAAATACAAATACGGGTTTTGTAAGCGGGTATATATATAACGGAAGCAATTACAGGTTATTAAAAACAACGAATGGGGGTAACACATGGGTATATGTGGATCACTCATCTGATATAGTAGCAATTGATATGCATGTATTGAGTATAGATACTATATGGTTAGTAGATTCAGGCAGTTTGACCGGCGGAGTATACCGCACCACCAACGGCGGTGCAAGCTGGGATCATCAGATTAATTTGGGAAGCAGTAACCCGGATCATCTCTTTATGTATAGCTCTACTTTTGGTTTTATTGGTAAGTATGGCGGTTCATATTTGAGAAGAACAACAAATGGAGGATTAAACTGGGATGTTGTTGAAAGCGGCGGTTTTAATGGATTCAGTGATATGTGTTTTGTTAACACTTTGACAGGCTACAGGGCAATAAGTACAATAAAAAAAACCACAGATGGCGGTATAAGCTGGGTAAGCCAGGTATTACCGCAGGGCGGGCAAATAATTACTTCTGCAATTACTAAAATAAGTGTACTAAATAAAGACACACTATGGGGAATTGGAGGGGAAATTCTTGTTAACTCACAATCCCGAGGTATTATTTATAGGACAATTAATGGAGGACAAAATTGGACATTTCAAACTCCGGATACAGGAATATTTGTACCAGGACCATATAATTACATACAATTTGTAAATTCAAAATGCGGTTGGGCTTATACATTAGGTTTATATGGGGGTATACATACAACAACAGGCGGAGACCCGGTATGGCTAACAGGAATAGAACAAATTTCATCAGAAGTACCAAAAGAATATAAATTATTTCAGAATTTTCCGAATCCGTTTAACCCAAGTACAAATATCAAATATCAAATAACAAATAACAGATCTTATATCAAATTGATAGTATATGATATAGCAGGCAGGGAGATTATAAAGCTGGTTGATAGAGAACAAAATGCGGGAACATATAAGGTTGACTGGAATGCTTCTGGGTATTCATCGGGAGTTTATTTTTATACTTTAACGGTGAATGGAAATAAAACAGATACAAGGAAAATGATATTGATAAAGTAACGAAGTTACTTTAGAAACCTTGTTTCTAAGGTTAATTAAATAATATTTTTTAATTTTAATAAATTAAATAAAAGGAGGGCAAGGAAATACACAGGTTGTAAAAACTTAGGGGGTTTTTCAGCTTTAAAAAAAATATTATAAAATTTAAAAATCTTAGACATGAAAAAAACACTTTACCTTTTATGTGTGCCTATGCTTGTATGCATGGCATTCATATACAGGGAATCTTCGCTTATAGAAAACACTTCATCCAAAACCAATACATCCAAAACCACTTCATCAGAAAATATAATACAAAGCAACACACAGTTATATCCCGCGCCGCAAAGTAACAGGTTTTTGTTCGGGGCGATGGATAATTATTCGGACCACGATAATAATTATACTAACTACAATAATCTTGGTTTTAATCTTTGGCATACATATAATGATGAAGAATATGATCAGATTTTAGACAGAAAAACACCTAAAGGCAGAATTTCTGCAAATGACCATTTAACCTCTGATGTCTCTTTATATTCCGGAACTCTTCTTTCGCAGTTGAATAATATTCATACTCAGCAGAACAATAACAGTATTGTTCTCTGGTGCAGGCCGAAAATTGAGTGGCTCTGTTACGGGCAAAGCAGCACTTATGAAGCCGAACAGCTTCAGGCAAATGACCCGTTATGGTTTTATTCCTTCAATATTTCAAACGGTTCATCTGTTCCTGATCCTGTTTGGAACGGAGGGAAATACGCACTTCACTGTTCAGGAAGCGGAACAGGGCAAAATGCAGAGTATGTATTAAAAAACCTTAAGGCAAATACAGAGCAGTGCAGAAATGATGAATACTGGCTTGGTGACAGCAAAGGAGAATGGATTATAAAACCAAGAATTAGAATTCCTGTTTCTTTTGTTGTCCCTTCGAATTACGAAACACCTGTTTGCAGAATTATAGTATATGCACAGGATGGAAATCAAATATTAAAAGATATTGATATTAAAGTAAAATATTTTAGGGATAAGAATACTTTACAATACGATGGCAGCTATATAGAAGACTATAATTTTAGTGGAGATCCAGTAAACTTATCAATTCAAGGTGCGTGGGGTGATAAATGGTGGTACAGCGCCAGGGGCAACTGGCTTAACAATATGGATAGCATAAGCAACCACGCAGATATACGCGTTTACTGGTATGATAACTGCGAAATGTGGATAGATTACGTGAAGGTGGAAAATGATATTGCAGACGAGCTTATGAATCCAGATAATCCTAATCACGTTCGTGACTCATTATGGATAAAAAATGAAGTAGAACAAATTACAAACAATAACCCCGGAGCGCTGTATAAATATTACGTTGAGCATTTTGAGTTCAATAACCTGCCCTGCGTTAAATATGTAAATGATAAGCTTAAGCTTTATTCAGGCGGCAGCGCGGAGCTTCTTACTGATTTTGATGACTGGTACGGCTGCCATCTGCGGTGGAACCAGCATGCATCTTCACATACAGCAGAGTATATTTACAATAATATAATTTCTAAAGCGGGCTTTTCAACCTTCTTTTTTGAAAGCTATCCGCTGACATCTAAGTATGTTCATAATGTACAGAATATAACCGATACATATTGCAGGATACCAATCACACTGCCCAGGTACAGCGGGGATAGTATCCTTGCCTGGCCCGTATCTCCGGCAGATTATGAAACATATCTTCAGGAACAACTGGACGCTCCATATGGCGTAACAAGTAATCAGGCTGATTATCCTTTTGATACTCCTCCGGGTCCGCCATGTGGTGAGGGTCCGCTTGACCGTGACAATGGCAACTTTACTTATTATATGAAACTTGCCAATGAGATGCAGAGAACATACGGATTGACCTTCATCAATATGCCGCAGGCTCATCAGTGGTTCAGACCGGTTGAGGTAAGAAGAGAGCCCACAAATGAAGAACTGGATCTGTTTGCAAATCTACCAGTATCATACGGGGCAAAAGGGCTTGTATATTTTTACTTTAATTCAGCCGGATACGGGGGACCAACGTGTATTTATTACGGAAAGGGAATGTATGATGAGACCGGAACGTTAAGAGGGCAGAATGTGTACAGAGAAACAAAACAAAAATGGCAGCAGATAAAGGAAATTGGCGAAAGGATGCAAGCATGGGAACCGCTGCTTATGAACTTTAATAACAGCAGTACAAGATCATTTACTTATTACATTGAAAGCGACAGGAATGCAATGTATCAGAACACTTATTTCAGTGATGTATTCACATATAAATATGGCACTGGACCTTATCCATGCCCTGATGATTATCCGCAGGGAGATGTTCCACCAAATAATACAATTGGTGAGTGTAAGGATGAAAGGTACCTCCAGGTAGCCACATTTGAAAAAACAAATGAGCTGAATACCAATTATTTTATGATAGTTAACCGCAGATGCTCACCGCACAGACCTGAAATAAGTGAGAATGGCGGATTAAGAAGGGTAAAATTAAATATTAATCCAAACTCAATTGAAATAAACAGGTACAATAACTGGAGAATTATTGATGTTGAAAATCCATTAGGTGCTGCAATACCTTATCACAGAGGAGATCCATATGTAGATCTTGGCTGGTTTGAGCCGGGTCAGGGTAAGCTCTATAAAATGGAACCTGTAATAATAAAAGGCGGCATACTTACAGAAGATGAAATTATCACAGATGAATCTTTCACCTGCGAAGCGCCCGTTTACAATAACGGGCATAATATAACCATAGGTGCGAATACAACCATACATTTTATTGACAGCTCTCGCTTTGTTATGAATGGCGGCACGTTCACAGTGGGCAATCAAAACGTTTCAGGCTCGCAGAATATAACCTGCGATGCAGTAAATGGCTCTTCATGGCTTGGGCACAGCTTCACAAACTGCGAAGTTAAAATATACGGCGCGGATTTCAGCGGAGTTGTTAACGATACGGCTTATGCAATAAATGTAATCGATTGCCCGGTTGTCGATATACGGAATTGCACTTTTAATACAAACAGTTCATTAAAAGGCGGAGTGAATGCGATTTGCTTTGATAATCCGTTTATTGCAATAAATAATATTTACATTGGGTCAAATACGTTTAATTCATCAGGCTCAACCATTCCAACAATAAATGTATCATCTTATGCGGGTGTTACAACTCCTTTAATAATAGAAAATAACACATTTAATGAAGGTAACACAGCAGTATTCCTGACCAGTGTGATTGGGGGAGCGGTTAAAGGTAATACAATAACAGATAATTACATTGGAATAAACGCTTTAACATCATCAATAGATGTTGTGCAAAACAATATATCCTCAACAGTAAACGGCTCTATGGGTATATTTGCCGCAGGAGGCAGTGAGCTTAAATTGAACAGTTCAGGCATATTCACACTTGGCGGATTGAATAATATCTCAAATGAAGGCACAGGCACAAATAACACAAATGTAGATGGCTCATACTTTTTACTTGATGATGGCGAGAATATATTCAATATTTCAAGTGACCAGAGCTCATATCATTTATACGGTTACTTCCCGATGTTCACAGCAGTCACAACCGAAGAAACCAATAACTGCTTTAAGGTGGATGATTCGCCTGTTGACCCTCCAATAAACATGGTAACTTCAGGCTACCAGGGTTCGCAGATAACATTTAATTTCAATCCATACCTTGCAGGTTGTGAGATCATAGGCGGCGGTGACGGTCTGGCTATTAATCTTGGTGATGGTATTTATGACACAATATATACAGGCGGTTCAGGTTCAGGGGGAAGCCAGAGTTCCGTAGCGTCCGTTCGCCGAACGGACAGCAAAATTCCCCTCTCGAGAGGGGTGACTGCCGAAGGCAGTCGGGGTGTGTTCCTTCTCACTTCTGCAAAAACAAAATACGATTCCATAAGCGTACTTATGCGT
>JAUQWQ010000180.1 GCA_030835085.1 Ignavibacteria bacterium | reverse complement strand
ACCAACATACTCGCTTTCCTGGGTGCTGGTTTCATTAAGTTCTTCTTCGGCTTTGGTTGAATCTACACCGTCAACTATCTGACCTCCTGCCAGAGTTGTAGAAAGGGAAATATTAAAATTAGTAAGCTGCGCTATTTTTTTGTCCTCGTTCCATAAGAGTTTGTTAACCCTGCCAACACCATCAACATACTTGTACAAATTGAATGAGGCACTGCCGCCGATGTTCAGGAAATCGCCAATTTGTGTGCGGTAGTTGATGCCCAGCTCACTGAATCTCAAACTATCAGCGGCGAAATTGTAGCTGATTCCGGCGCCTAAATTCAGCAATTGGAATTTTTTATCTGTAGAATCGGTATCCTTAACTTTCATTTCAAATACATTCCCCACGGAAAAATTCAGTGCCTGCTGCTCGCCGCTGGGCGCCCCGCCGAAAACTTCACGCTCATATATAGAATACTTCACTTCCTGCCCGAACTGGTTCGTGTATGTTTTGTAAGCATTCCACTGAGGTTCGCTGAAATCAGGAGTATAGCTGTAAGTTACCGCCGGAGTTACCGTATGCCTGAATCCGCGGACTCCGAATATCTTCGTGTTAAATAAACCTATCAGCCTGGTTGATAAACTTACACCCGTATTAAAATACCTGAAAGCTTTAAAACCTTCAACATTGTTTGTAGTTACAGTACTATCAGCCGGATTGAATGTTTTTTCAACTGACTTATTGTACCATGTTTCAGTGTAATTAAAGAAAGGAGAGAAACTGAACTCCGAAACTTTCAGCGGCGCGCTAATATTTACCGCCTGCCTTAAACCACCGCGGGTATTCCTGTTAAAATTACCGTCAATAATTGAGGAATTAACCAACCGCTTCTCATCAATATATTTGAACTGCGAATTGTATGCATATGATATCTGTTCATACCACTTGGGATCAAGAAAAGAAGAATTCTCACCTCGGAACGGAAAGGTTTGGCTGCGGTTAAATGAAACCAGCGGAATGGTCTGCAGAATTTCGCCCGTCGTTAAGTTCTGGTCACGTGAGTAATTCAATGTAAGTGAATTCGGGGTACCCTCCCAGAATTTACTGAGTGTTACGTTTGATAAAGCGTTCTGCCTTAAAAGGTCATCCAGATTATTTGTAGAAGTATTATAATAATTTTTGCTGCTTAAAAAATTCACATTCGCATTCAGCGTAGTTGTCGGATTGATCGTCTGGTTATGATAAACACCAATGCGCCATTCATCACTGAATGTTTTATCGTTATCTGTCAATTCTCCAAGTCTTATGCGTGAACCGCCCACATCTACACTTCCGGAAAGTTTATAACGCAGCACATAACGGAAACGTGAGCTGAGGTCAATTCTGCCCTTGGTATAGTAATTGCCCTGCAATGCAAGATCGATATAATCATTGATAGCCCAGAAATATCCGAGGTGGGATAGATACCTGCCATAAGTCGGGTCTTCGCCGTATGCCGGGGGAATAATGCCGCTTGAGCGGCCGGAATGATTCGGGAATATACCGAACGGCAGTGCGAATATAGGCACATCATCAATAAACAGGTATACGGGTTCAGCTATGACCTTATCACCCTGTATAATTTTCAATTTCGGACTTCCGAAATAATAATCAGGTTCCGCTTTATCACAGGTTGTGTAGCGGCCATTCTTTATGAAGAAAATATCTTCATCAACTTTTTTGATTTTTTCCCCAAGGTAATACCCTCCTTCAAGCTCGGTTGAACCCATATCAATAACACCTTTGCGGGTTGAAAAATTATAGCGCAGCTTGTTTGCATCGTATCTTTTGGAGCCTTCCATAAAGATTGGCATACCTATAAATTTTCCGGGTTTGCTTGTATCAGGTATTCCGTTTGCTTCCATGATAGAGCTTTCGCGGTAAAGAGTAATGCGTGCGGCTTTAAGGTCATACTCTTTATGCTTTAGCTGTGCATCACCATAAAGCATAAGCTTATCGCCCGATACATCGAATATTGCGGAATCACTTGCTGAGTATTCTATTATAGCGTCAATATCACCCGTGCGGGTCGAGTCAATTGCACTTTTTAATGAATCGTTAATCGGGACATAGAGCAGCGAATCACCGTTTTGCTGTGAGTATAATTGTAAGGTAAATAAAATTAGTATTATTGGAGTTAATTTCAATTTCAATGCTGAGGATACGAAAATATTCAATACTTTGCTCCCCTTTCCCTCCGGGAGAAGGGTTAGGGGGTGAGGGTTATCATAACTTCACCCAACTGCACAATTCTTCTAGATACTTCTTATCAATTTCATCAAACATATTCAGGCTGTCGGAATCAACATCAAGAACTCCAACTACATCATCACCATTATACAAAGGAATCACAATTTCGCTCTTAGATAGACTGCTGCAGGCAATGTGCCCCGGGAATTTATCAACATCGGGAACAATTATCGTTTCTCGCCGCAGGGCGGCTGCTCCGCAAACACCTTTGCCCAACTGGATGCGCGTGCACGCTACTGGACCCTGATACGGACCCAAAACAAGCTCACCATTTTTAATGGTATAAAATCCCACCCAAAAGAAACCCGGCATATTATACTTTAACACAGCGCATATATTGGAAAGATTCGCAATTAGATCTGTTTCATCTGCTGTTAACGCATTTATCTGCGGAAGAAGCTGTTCATACCGCTCCGCCTTGTTGAGATTTTCGTCTATTTTAATTTCTTCGGACAATTAAGATTTCTTGGGCTTTTGTTTCATACTCCACTTAAATTTTGATAAAACTTCACCTTTCTTGGGCTTGCGGAAGATAAACAAATGCTCATGCATGATAAGAAAAAAACCGTATTTTTGAGCGCTATTAGCCCATTTTCTTGAAAATGTACAATTATGTTGTGCTTTGATTACTTCTTCTTTCAAGATAAAACTATTTTCTAAGAATGTTTGAAATACATAATAAGATAAAGGAATATAATGTTGTGCTTTTCTTGTGTCGCCAATTAGTACAGCACAATATTTTCCGGGTTTCAAAACTCTATATAATTCCTTAGCAATAATATCAATCTCTACGCAAAACTTTTCAATGTTACTAATGTTGGATAAATCACCTTCAATCGTACCCTTAGAATATTCAACAATATTTAGATACGGAGGATGGAAAATTATTAAATCAACTGTTTCGTCTTTACAGAAATCTAGATTTCTAGCATCGGCTAATTTTGCTTTTTGTTTTGATTTGGTCTTAGACTGAAAATTTAGAGCATTCGTTGAAAGCTCGACTGCATTTGGGTTAATATCAAGGCCTAGCGCATTTCTATTTAGAAGCTTTGCTTCAATTAATGTTGTGCCTGAACCAACCATTGGGTCTAAAACATTATCTTCTTCAGATGTATATTTCTCAATCAGGTTTCTAGCAATTTGTGGAGCAAAATTACCTCTATATTTTGAATTATGTGTCGCCCAATTGCCACGCTCTGGAAACGACCAGACTGATGTTAATTCTGTTTGAAAATTTTCTGGATTTAAAATTTTAGTCTTCAATATTTATAATTTGTTTTAAGAAACTAGTTCTTGCATAGAACGCACGTGAAGTACTTCCGTGGCCTGGTCCCTTTGTCCTAGGTTGAATGAACTTTCCCATTTTGCCAGTTAAAGCTTGAAATCCCTTCTCTATAATAGTAGCTCTTACCAATTCATAGTCTTCTCTGATTTGCTCATATACTTCTGTATTTCCAATTTCAAAGTCATAAATACCATATAAAATCGATGAATCTTCTTTTTTATTAATCCAAATCCTTGCGGGAATTACTATTTTTGTTAACTTATTTAACAAATGGCTTTGTTCAAAGGGTGTCCTTACCACGTTATATGGATCTATCATAGTTATTGCCATAGTTTCTTTTATAGTCAATCTTCCATTCGTTAGACGCTTTAAGCATAAAGTTTTTAATTCCCAAGAACCAAAATTCGGTGATTGAGAAGAATTTAATGGTAAACCTAGATGTCTTTCTAAAACATGACCAGCCCAACCCTTATTCGTTTTATCACCTTTAAATACGGTTACGTTATACATTTCAGCGTATAATCTTAAATCGCAATTTATGAGTTCATTCATCTTTAAAATTGCAGCTAATCTTTCCAATTTTACCTGCCTCCTCTGTAAGTTGCAGATTGTACAATACTAAAAATATCTTCACCTGCCTCTAATTTTTCCAAAAGTTTACGAAACATGTAAGCGGTCTTTAAATTATTTTTCTCTTGTTGCATGAGTAACTTAGCCATTAGTAACAAAAATTTAACACTATATTCACCATATTTATTTAGTTTATAAAACTGTTTTGCTTCTTTTGCTGTTCTTGGTATTAGTTTCTTAATTGTTAAATCAGATAAACGCTGTTTTTTGGTTTTGTGAGCAATTGTTTTATTCCATTCAGACAATAGAAAAGTTACTAATTTTTTTGTGAGTTTTTTGTCTTGATGCATTTTAATTAGTATGTCTACAGCCCAATGTATGTGTCTTGGTGTCCTTTGATTAGACCATCCACTCTTATTTTTTGAATTTCTTTGTCTATATTTTAATAACATGTCAAATTTTGAAATATTTCCTTGATAAATTGCCAAAATGTATGTGTCATTGATTTGAAAAATTTGCAATGGATTAACATATTCTTTGGTAACTTTATCCTTAAGTCGCATTATCGGCAACTTCGGCCATGTATCTGATTTACTTGACATACTCATAGTTAGTTATTAATAATTCTTTTATTTTACCTCTTTTCTCAGAATTTGAATTTATCATTCTTGTTGCTTCAATTCTTTCAATATTGAAACCTTTATACAAATCATCAAAAAAATTATCAGCTTTATTGATGTTTTTGGGGTCTGAGTTGCTCAACATTAGTTTAGCACCTTTTTGATTCAGTTTTCTGAAAGTCTCAGCCAACCGAACCTGTTCATTGTCGTTAAAGCCTTCTTTGCTGTATGCATTGAATAAAGAAGTTTCACTTATTGGTCTATATGGTGGGTCAAAATATACAAATGTTTTATCGTTTACCTTTTCATTCAAAATCTCAAAATCACCATGTACAATCTCAGCATTTTGAAGCACTCTAGAAACGTTTATTAAATTAGCTTCATCGAAAATGCTCGGGTTGGTATATCTTCCAAAGGGTACATTAAAATCACCCGCTTTATTAAGTCTGTATAATCCGTTAAAGCATGTTTTATTTAAAAAAATTGTATGACTTGCACGTTTAATCCATGTGTCTTCTATACTATTAGAAATTGTTTGTTTATTCTTATTATACTTATCTCTTAAATTGTAAAAAAAAGCTTCTCTTTCTTTTTCCCCTAATTTTAAATACTGTTTTTTCAATTTACTTAATTCGAAAATTAGATCTTCAACTCGTTGTTGTATAACAGTATATATTAAAACTATTTCAAAATTACTATCAAGTAAAAAAGAGTTCTTGATTTCAAATTTTTGTACTATATCGAAAAATACAGAAGCTCCTCCCATAAAGGGTTCGAAATAGTTCTCAACTATTCCAAGTTTGAGCTCATTGGGATAATACTTTTGAAAAACGGGTAAAAGTTGTGTTTTTCCTCCGGCCCATTTAATGAAAGGTTTAGCTTTTACTTTTTCAGTTGTTTCTATATTGTTAAATAGATCCATATTCTAATTTTTTGATGATTCCTGCTTTCCTGCCTTAACTGCGGTTACGGCAGGCGGACGCAGGAATGACAAACTATATATCAATTCACAACCTGTAACTTGAAACCTTTAACCTTAAACCTACAACCTATCACATCCCCATCTTATCAGCTATACCAACAATTGCGTTCTTTGTAAACTCAATGTGTTCTTCAAGCGGCACACTGAGTCCCGCTGCGCCGTTTATGATATCATCACGGTTAACGTTGCGCGCAAACTCTTTCTTCTTCATTTTCTTTACAACTGATTCTGTTTTAACATCAGCAAGTTTTTTTGTCGGCTGCACAAGCGCGCAGGCTACAATAAAGCCCGATAGCTCATCAACGGCAAAGAGTGTTTTTTCCATCAGGGAAATTCTTTCAAACCCGGTGTAGTCAGCATGTGAAAGTATAGCGCGCACAATTTCATCGCTGTAACCGCGCTCTTTTAAAATTGCGCTGCCCTTTACGGGGTGTTCATCTGCTGTGGGGTGAATTTCCCAATCAAAATCATGTAATAGACCGACCGCTGCCCATTTATCTTCATCTTCGCCGTACTTGCGGGCATATTGCCTCATCGCCTCTGCAACGGCATACATATGCTTGCGCAGGTTTTCGTTCTTCACAAATTCATGGACTATTTCTATTGCTTTATCGTATTCTGTCATAATTTAAAAGAATAATTGCACGCAAAGACGCTAAGACGCAAAGACTGGTTTACCCCGTTGGGCATAGAAAAAAATTTGCGAGGCTGATCCATCTTACGAAGCAATCTCATAGTAAAACCAAATAACTCATTAACCAGTTAACTGAAAAATAAATTACAGTTCTTTCTTCGATATTATATTCAAATCCATATCAAGCTCATACAATATAGGTACGCCGGTGGGGATTTCGACTTTAACAATCGCTTCGCCTGACATTTTTTCAAGGTGCATAATAAGCGCTCTTAAGCTGTTACCATGGGCAACTATCAGAATATTTTTTCCGTCGCGGAGCATTGGCTCAATTTTTTTGTAATAGTAAGGCAGAACTCTCTCGGCGGTATTCTTAAGGCTCTCGCCTCCCGGAGGGGGAACATCAAAACTTCTGCGCCATACGTGAACCTGGTCAGCTCCGAACTTCTCGCGGCACTCATCTTTGTTCAATCCCTGCAGGTCACCATACATTCTCTCATTCAGCGCTTCATCGCGTTCGCAAACCAGATGTTTGAATCCCGCTTTTTGCGCAGCTATTTCATATGTTTTTGTTGCTCTTTGCAGCACAGAAGAAAACGCTTTATCAAAGGTCATTCCTTTGATTTTTTCGCCGGCAGAAGCAGCTTCCTCTTCGCCTTTTGGTGATAAGGGGATATCTATCCATCCGGTAAAGCGGTTTTCAAGATTCCATTGTGATTGTCCGTGTCTGATCAGTAGTAAATTGGGCATAATCCTGGTTATTTATTTAAATTTTCAAAATAATAAAGTTCAATATAAGATTTTGAAAAATAGGGTTAAATACCCTAAATTTTCATTAGTTCTTCAGCGGAAATTGTAAATATTGCCGTAATTCGAAGGAAAATCACTATCTATGTTACATTAGGGACTTATTGATACAGTCCGGGTGCATAATTCAGAAACAACTGTATAAAAAATTACTTGCCCCGGGGTTTTAGGCACGGTATTTTTGTTGAAAAGTTTTACGTATTCAAGCGGAGGTATTATGGCAGCGAAAGGATTCATTTTAATTGGATTACTGATACTTGGCGGCGGATTGGTTTTGGGATATTTGACACTGGACTTTGTAAACAATTCAGTAAAGACCGAAGCCAGGGTTAAGAAGGTTATAAAAAAACACAGAAGTATTACTCCTGTATTTGAATTTACCGTAAAAGGAAAAACCTATGAGTTTGAAGGAACAAACACCAGATCGGATGCGTATGAGTTAAATGATAAAGAAACTATATACTATAATCCCGAGGATCCTGATGACAACCGGACCGGAAATTTTATGAACCTTTGGTTCATGCCTGTATTTCTTACAGGATTTGGCATTATCCTGAGTGCTGCAGGACTTGGAACATTATTATTTTCCGGAAAGAAAAATCCTTCATTTACTATTAACAGGCAGATGTAAAACGAAATAAACATTACGTTTTTGTTATAATAAAAAAGACCCCGAATCGGGGTCTTTTTTTACTACTGAACTCGTTATTCTCATTTGCCGGCAATAGTTTTATCTGAATCCATAATATTGCTGAACTCATCATCGGTTAGAAATACAGGGCTGTAATCTGAGCCGGAGAGTCTGATACTTTTTACAAATGCTCTCAGGTGGCTTTGCGCAGCACTTTCCATAAGGAATATAACTTTTACAATATATTCATCTTCCTGGTACCGGATCCTTTCGCGGAGCTGGGAAATATGTTTTTCTTTTATGTATGCTGCTGCTTCCAAAGCAGCCAGATCGCTGATGCATCCTTTAACTGTCAGGTCATCATATATTTTCTGTATATCTCTATCGGGGTATGAACCGGCATTTGTATTGGTATTATAATCAAAACCGTAGTTATCCATAATTCTTTCAACACACCAAACATGTTTTGCTTCGCGCTGCTGCACCTTATTAAAAACGCTGAGTGACCATCTTTCGTAAAATTCACCATATAAGTCATAAGCCAGTTTTTCTTCCTGGTATAATTTCAGGAAAAGCTCCCTGTTATTTTTTATCTCTGATGAATAACCTGCAATGCCGGAAAATAACAGCATCCATGTAACCAGAATAATTCGTTTCATTGTTCACCGCTCCTTTGAGCTAACAGTTTCTGAACTGAATCTTAATACAAATCTAACCATATACAGAACTTTTAACAATGATAAATGTCAAAAAAAATCATGATAAATCTCATAAAAATATATAGTTAAGATTACGTTAAGTTGTTAAGAACTTAACATAAATTCATAAAAAATGCCCGGACTTAATGAATAAAGACCGGGCAATAAATTGACCCATTGGAATGAATTTGCAAAATTAATCCGCATTGCGGATTTCAAAAATAGCTCCGCTATTTTATCAGCATCATTTTCTTTACATCCCTGAAGTTTCCGGAATTCAGTTCATAATAGTAAACGCCGCTGGAATAACGGGATGCATCAAAACTAATTTCATATGAACCACCGGTGAGATCCTTGTTCACTAATTCTTCTACTTTTCTTCCTAAGTTATCATATATTATCAGTGAAGTTAAACCGCCTGTCGGCAATTCAAACCTGATCGTTGTTACAGGGTTAAAGGGATTCGGATAATTCTGTCCCAGCGAATAATCCGCGGGTATTTCATTACCGTTTGTTTGGATAGCAACCGGCATACTCCACCTGGTAACCCTGTTCACTGTCGTTCCGCTTGCTGTAGTAAAATCACCGCCTGCATATATGATATTCGTGTACACTGCAATTGTTAAAACATCGTTGTTCATACCCGTACCGTAGGCAGACCAGTTTGTTCCGTTCCATGCAGCAATCCTGTTAGCACCAACACCGCCTGCGCTGGTGAAACTTCCTCCGGCAAGTACCATTCCGCCGTAACTATAGAGCGCATCAACTGCTCCGTTAACACCTGTACCAAGATTGCTCCAGCTTCCGGTCCATTTGGCAATTCTGTTCACGCCAACTCCCCCAACCTGCGTAAAATCACCTCCAGCGTACAATTCATTATTCAATACTGCAAGTGCAAATACTTCATTGTTCATACCAAGCCCAAGCGATGACCATGCTGTACCGTTCCATTTTGCAATACGGTTTGCGCTTATACCTCCTGCCGTTGTGAATCCCCCTCCAACAACAAGCTCGTTATTATATACAGCAAGGGCATGCGCATGTTCGTTCAATCCCAGGCCGGGCTGCTGCCATGCGGTGCCGTTCCACCGTGCAATCCTGTTCAGTCCGTTGTTTGTAAACCTGCCGGTTGCATACAACTCGTTATTATATAAGGCCAGTGCAAGCACGTCATCATTAAAGCCGTTGTTTGATCCGAACAGGAGCCAGTTTGTGCCGTTCCATTTCGCGATTCGCGTTGCGGATACTCCGCCAACCTGTGTAAAATTTCCGGCAACAATAAGTTCACCGTTAAAAATAATTAAAGCGTACACGCTGCCGTTTGTGCCAAGCCCCAGTGGTGACCATGAAGTACCATTCCACTTTGCAATACGGTTTGCGCCTATTCCGCCTATTGAGGTGAAGTCACCGCCAACAATAAGCTCGCCATTAAAGACAATGGATGCGTTAATAGAATTGTTAGCGCCGGTTCCGAGTGCAGTCCAGCTTTGTGAAATTAAATTTGTTGTTGTAAATGTCAGGAAAAAGATCAATAATGCTACGGCAAGCAATTTGAATATTAAATTGGCTTTCATAAGTCCCCCTTTGATTATGAAATTTATTATGTTGAATGTGTAGTTAATATAATTAGCTATAATCGCTAAGTAAAGCACAATTAACTCACCATTACAATTAACTATATCACAGTAGTTTCAACAATTAACACATGTATTTAAATAATTTATAATGAGGGTTACTTACTTAGGGTTGAATTATATGGCGAATATTAAAAGTATAAAGCCTTCCATGGGGAGCGGAAGGCTTTATTTACTGTTTTACAGCACACAGGATATTACTGTTCTATCCTGTATATATTTTCATGTGAAGACGGTTACGGTCTTACGCGGTATGGCGTTCCAACTGCATCACTTGCGAATTCAACCGGTGAGTCATCGTACAATGATTTGCGTGTTGATGCGCTTATGAATCCGTTAAACCTGCCGCGGTTATGACCTGCGTGAATTGTAAATGTTTTATCGAATGTTCTAACCCAGCCTGAACCGCTCGGTGTTTCGCTTGTCATTACAAACGGTTCCCTGTGGAATCCGAAGTTACGTTTGCCCCAGTGCCATGCAACTATATCCTGCTCTGATTGTGAGGATTGTGTTGTTACAACAAACCTTACCTGGTCACCGGCATTTACTTCCGGTATTCCGGCGCCATTCCAGTTAGGATGTTTTGTGATGAAAATGTTCTGGGTGAAATCAGGTCCTGCGAATGTATATGTTAATGTACCGTTTACGTAAACCTGTATCTGCTGCATCTGCACGTAGTCATCACTGTTCTGCGGCGAAGTTGTTCTGCCATCAACCATTGATACCTTATACAATCTCCAGTTCTGCCTTGGGCGCGGGTTATTGTTTACTCTTCTGAATATAGCAGTTCTTTTGAATTCCTGTGTGTACGGTTTAAAAATTGTATCAACTACTCCGCCAACCAAACCAACTATAACATAATTTCCGGTTATGGTTCTTGTAATATTCGCATATTTTAAACTATCTCCTTCAGTTGTGATAGTTACTGTTGCGCTGGAGCCTGTAACAATTCTGCCCCATCTCATTAATGAATCAATAGGTGTATCGCCGTCAATATCACCAACAGCTCCGCCGTCATCAAAATCTGTAATTTCTGATCTCATTAGATTATCGTCATCATCTGAACTGTTTGAGTAACCATTGGTTACTACTTCTGTGATATACTGATCATCTGTTTGTGTATCTTCTACTGAGTTATCGTTACATGCTGCCATATAGAGCGAAAATACCGCCGCTATGGCAAGAATTAACGCTTTTTTTGATGGTTTTAATAATTTAAACATTTTTTTGTCTCCTTTAGTATTATTTGTGTTTTTATTCAATTTTTGATGTTTTTTACACTTTTTCAGGTGGTTATAACCCTTTTGTACCTATAAGACAAACATATTCTGAAAAGGTTTAATGGGGAATAGCCTTAAATAAGTATATATTTTTTATTGAATAAGTCCGTGTCAAAAAGCAAAAACTTATATCTATATATTAATAGTTATTCAATTTACATGAGTTCATCTGTTTTTTTTAAGATCCATGAAACATTTTCATTTTGTTCAGAATTCAATATTGAGTTCCGGAAAATTTTTATTGACTCAGGATCTCTTTTTAATCTTAAATTCACAAGCTGGCTCAGATTATTAAGTAAACTGCCGTACAGTTTCTTTCTTGATTCATTAATGGAAGAGTTATTTTGGAGAAAATGCCGTGAAGAATCTATGTAATTCAGTAAAGTCTCATTTTCATTCAGTTCATAATAAGTTTTTGCCGTAAGCATTCTGACATGGATCTTATCGCGTACATCCGTATAGTTTACCTCGTTAAGATTTCTGAGAACATCATTATATTTTTTTTCCTCAAAGCTCAAAAATGCGAGCGCAAGTGAACCTATTGAGCTCCGCAAATCGGGATGAAGCATTTCTGTATATTTTGCAACAAACTCCTTAGACCAGGATAACTCATTAAGTGATAGCGCATTGAGCAGTATCTGCGTATACAGCAGTTTGGGTATCTGGTTGCCGGGATAGAAGGCAAGACCTTCGTTAAGCCTGAATTCATTCAGCTCAAACATGATCCTTTTGTAATCATGCTCACGGGAGTACCTGTGCCTTACGCAGTAATTCACGATCGGAATGATCATGTTCCTTTTTTCGCGGCTGTCAAACCTGTAATGATTTTCGTTAAACAATTCCCTGAGCTTAAAAAAATGTTCGGGTTCATCGTTTTTGAGAATTATCATAATTGAATGATAAATGATCCTGATATAGTATAAGTATTCAAATTTATTTTCTTCGCAGTATTCAATTATTCTTTCAAGATCAATGCTCTTCGCTAATTTTTGAGGCAGATTGAATTCGTACTTTTTGTTATACATTTCAGCAAAGAATTGCTGCTCTTCCAGAGAAACTTTAAGATCTTTAAGAAAACTTAATATCCGGTACTCCATACTTTCAGTATAAATATCCGGCAGAAGATGGTTCTTATTTTCCGCCTGGTAAAAATTTATCCGGTTATCACCCTGTCTTATCCTGTAACGGAAAAAAGTAAAATCAATCAGCCTTCCTTTAATGAAATCTTCAATCCCGTTAAGTTCACTTAAAGCGTCATTTGAAAGTTTTCTGTGGAGTAACTCGTTAATGCGCATTTCCCGGCTTTGGAATTCATCTTTTTTTAATGCTTCATGTTCAAGAAAACTCAAAGCATACTTTTCAAGTGCGGATATAAGATTCCACACTACCTGTTTTTTATATTCTTTACCCGGATACAGCTCAATATAAATTTTCCCGTAATCTATTTCTTCTTCCCTGAAATTAGGATAGGTTCTCTTTAGCAGTTGGTACAAGGGAAGACAGTTTTTTTCGGCCCTGTGGTATGGTGAAGCCAGAAATCTTTCAAAAGACCTCTTTTCTTTGGAAGTTAAAGTCCTCATTATTCTGAATAATCCTGAACGCATAAATTTACCGGTTAGTTATAGTCGGCAAAATTGCAATAAATATCGAATAAAGCAATCAATTTGCGCATTTTAGAATACGATATCGGTTAGTTAAGGTCTTAACTTTCTTTGCAAGGGAGTGTGCACAATTCATATGTTTGTATCAATCCAAACTCACTATTGAAAGTAATTGAAACAGGGCAAAAAAAAATCAACTATCGCAAAAGGTTATAGACTAGCACCCGATACTCACCAGGTTATAAAGCAACTGAGGAACGAACTGAAGTGCAGCCAGGACTGGCTGATATCCGAAGCAATAAAGTTCTACAGGCAATCAGATAAAAAAAATATAAATGGTATGAAAAAATTGAAAATATTACTCATCGGAATTTCATTCATCTTTGGCGGTTTAGTTCATAGCCAGACAAACTGGGTTTGGCAGAACCCAAAACCTACCGGATATGATATGAATGCTGTTTGTTTCATAAACAGTTCTACGGGCTTTATGGGCGGAGCAAACGGAGAGCTTTATAGAACAACAAATTCCGGAATAAATTGGGTACGTATACAAATTGCCACATCAGAAACAATTCAGTCGATCTGTTATACGGATGCTCTCACGGGCTATCTTGGAGCCGGACAGTTTTCCTGCCTGATGTATAAAACAACCAATGGGGGCTTAAACTGGGCTGAACAAAATCTCAATATGCAATACGGGCCGCGATCCATAAATTTTATAAACGCCCTCACGGGCGTTGCCGCACACCAGTCAACTGATATACTTAAGACCACAAACGGCGGTGTAAACTGGGCACCAATGACAACCAGCATAACTTACAATGCGGGAGTGTGGATGACTTCATCAGCGACCTTTTATTCAGCAGGCTCTACGGGCATAACAAAAACCACTAACGGCGGAATTAACTGGGTCACGCAGGCAACAATATCGGGTGACCTGCTGACCATATGTTTTACTGATTCACTAAACGGTATTGCTGCCGGCAGGAACAGCCTGATGCTGCGTACATCAAACGGCGGAATTAACTGGAACCCGGTTACTGTAAGCGGAATGTATGATATCTATATGGTAAGGTATATGAATGCTGCCAATGTATTTGCCTGCGGGCAAGGGGGAGCGGTTGGCAAAAGTACAAACGGAGGACTTAACTGGATTGTTACGTATCCGGCAGAAACATACTTTAATGTACTATACTCCATACACCCTCTTAATTCAAATGATATTTACACTTCGGGGTCTTATGGTACAATATGCAGATCTTCAAACAGCGGGACAACCTGGGGACAACTGTTTACAGGCATCAACAATGAGCTGTACTATTCACATTTTACAGATGATAATAACGGGTATGCATCTTCGTTCAACAGTATAATAAAAACAACTGATGGCGGAGCAAACTGGACAAAACTAACTTCTATCAGTTTCGGGGGTCCCGTTTACTACCGAAATGCAAATACAGGATATCATGTAGCTATGAGCTCAGGATTATTGTACAAAACAACAAATGGCGGTACAAGTTTTACGTCCCTTATAACAGGTTATCCTTCTTCATTCCGCAGTATATATTTTACAAGTGATAATACAGGTTACCTGGTTACCTCAAACGCGAAAATTTTAAAAACAACCAATGCGGGAACAAACTGGCTGCAGATAGATTCAACAGTTGACGCGTTTTATGCTGATATATTCTTTTCGGACTCTTTAACAGCATATGTTTCAGGATATAAAAACTCACCCGCCGGCGCGCTGATTAAAAAAACCACAAACGGAGGTGTAAGCTGGACTGAACAGACAATAAGCTCGACGCTTGCTATAACCTCACTGCATTTTGTTAACAACAATACAGGATTTGCCGGCTCTAATTCAAGCGGTCAGAATTTCTTCAGGACTACTAATGGTGGTTTGAACTGGACCGCGGGTGCAAGTGTAAACCCATACATAAATGACATGTACTTTGTTAATGAAAATACCGGTTACACATGCAGCCTTTTTGGCAGATTTTACAGAACAACAAACGGCGGCAGTAACTGGGTGCAACTTGCAGTACCCGTAGATTACACTCTAAGAACCCTATACCACAACGGTAATTCCGGTGTAACTTATGTATTGGGAGCGGGGGGAATGATCCTGAAGAGTACAAACGGTTCTGTTACAGGATTCGGGCAAAATGAAAACTCAAGCTCACATGATTTTACCCTGATGCAGAATTACCCGAATCCATTCAATCCGGTTACAAAAATAAGTTTTTACATACCAAATGATGGATATGCCAAACTAACTGTATATGATATAACCGGCAAAGAGATATCTGTGCTGATTGAGGGTGAGCTTAAACAGGGCAGATTTGATGCCGATTTTGACGGAAGTAATTTTCCAAGCGGTGTGTATTTCTACAGGCTGCAGACCAATGAATTTTCATCGACAAGAAAAATGATATTAATTAAATAAAATAAATTAACCATGAAACTAATTAAATTTCTATTCTTTGCTTTGCTTTTTTGTTTCCAGGC
>JAUQWQ010000179.1 GCA_030835085.1 Ignavibacteria bacterium | reverse complement strand
TGCTGTACCTGATGTTATGTTCCAGACAGAATTATTAACATGGATCTTTGTAATGAGAATACTTATGATCATTACATCAATAGGTTCATTCTATATTAACGGTATCTGGGCTAAAGCCAAATACGGCAAAGATGAAGATATCGATTTTGAAAAACCATTAACATCGCTTGTTTGGATCACATCAATTCTTTCAATGATAGTAACATTCGTTATCAGCAAAGTTCTCATCGGACATTTACCCGATAATCTCTGGCTGACGCTTTCTATAATTATCAGCTGCGGAACTCTTGGCGCTGCGCTGATACCTGAATTTACAAAAATATTCACATCACCAAAGAGCAAACATGTGAACGAGGTCGTAACGGCATCACGCGAAGGCGGTTCATCGCTCACAATTCTTTCCGGTCTGGTAGCAGGTAACTTCTCAGCATTCTGGATCGGTATGGTTTTCTTTGTTCTGATGTTAATCGCTTACTTCGCATCACTTTCTATTCCGGGAGCTATGATACCGGCTTACGCTTCAATTTTCGCATTCGGTCTGGTTGCTTTCGGTATGCTTGGTATGGGTCCCGTTACAATTGCGGTTGATAGTTACGGACCTGTAACAGATAACGCTCAGTCAATTTATGAGCTTTCGCTTATTGAATCAAAACCCGGTATTTCAGAAGAAATACAGAGAGATTTCGGATTCAAACCTGACTTTGAAAAAGCAAAACATTACCTCGAAGCCAATGACGGTGCTGGTAATACATTCAAGGCAACAGCTAAACCTGTACTTATAGGTACAGCGGTAGTCGGAGCAACTACAATGATATTTTCGCTTATACTTGTTATAAAAAATACATTAGGTATTCAGCCTGAAGCTATATTGAGCATACTTAACCCGTATTCAATATTAGGATTTATCTGCGGCGGTGCGGTAATATACTGGTTCACAGGCGCATCAACCCAGGCGGTAACAACAGGCGCTTACAGGGCAGTTGAGTACATCAAGAAGAATATCAATCTGGATGAAAACGCCAGCATGAGCGCATCAACAGAAAAATCAAAAGAAGTTGTTAAGATCTGCACACAGTACGCGCAGACCGGTATGTTCAACATATTTATCGCTATATTCTCATTCGCGCTTGCTTTCGCGTTCTTTTCAGCGCCGGGTAAGACAAATGAGCCTGTAGCTTTCTTCATCAGCTTCCTTATCTCAATTGCGGTATTCGGTCTGTTCCAGGCAATGTTCATGGCTAATGCCGGCGGTGCATGGGATAATGCAAAGAAAGTGGTTGAAGTTGACCTGAAGGAAAAGAACACTCCGCTGCATGACGCTACAATAGTAGGTGATACAGTAGGTGATCCGTTCAAGGATACATCATCAGTTGCGCTGAATCCTATTATTAAGTTCACAACATTATTCGGTCTGCTTGCGATGGAAATGGCAATTTCAGAATCATTCCGCGCTTCAGCGCCTTATGTAGGGATTGTGTTCTTTGCGATAGCGTTATACTTCGTATGGCGTTCATTCTACAAGATGAGAATTGTTGCAAAGCCGTAATTGTTAATAAGATGTGAAACCTCCTTACCTGAAGCTCAGTAAGGCAGGCATGAAACGTATGGCGTGAAACGAAAACATTATACGTGGATTGAATTAGAATTGAATTATTGATAAAACAAAAGGGCATCCGGAAAACGGGTGCCCTTTTTAGTTTATTGCTAATGTTATGATCAATTTATCCGATTATCATTTCAACATGGTGACCCTCATCAGTCTTAAAATCAAGTATCCTGCCGTCAGAGCCGGTCTCAATTGCAGCCTTCAGGACTTTCAGATCAATATCTTTAATGCCGTGAACTTTTACCGGTAATTTACCGGTAGCTTTCATTATTGCTTTTGCAAACCGCAGGGGAATTGAAAGATTCACTTTATTTTTTCCTTCTTTCAGTACATTTATCTTCAGGTTCTTATCTTTTATATCTGTACGCTGTATGCCTGTTTGTGTTATACTTTTTTCTTCCTTTACAGCATCAATAAGCTCAGATGCCTGGTCTGAATTAATTTTGCCTTCTTCAAGAAGCTTTAAAATACGTTTGATATCATCACTCATTTTATTTACTCCTTATTTATTTTCATTAATTTTTCTTAAAGCTTCTTCCGGTGTTATCTCTCCGCGCTCAAGCTGGTCTATTACAGAACCCGTATTAGAAGGCTTCTCATCTTCAACATTGTAGCCAAATGCCTTTATCAGATCGTTCAGCTTAGCCTTAACAGTGGGGTATGATATTCCCAGTTCCTTTTCTACATCTTTTATGCTGCCGCTGTTCTTTATGAATACTTCCGCAAACGCAAGCTGTTCACCGCTCAAGCGGTCAAACTTCGAAAGTGAAAAGTCATTTTCAATAACTGTGCCGCAGGTGTTGCAGCTTAGCCTGGTTGCCTTCAAAGTTGAAGAGCAAACAGGACAGCTATTTATCATTTTGTAGGTCATAGAATTTTATGTTTTACGAATATAAAATTAATTATTAATATAATCAATAGTTATATTAATAATATCAAAAATTATGATAAAAATAGTTAAATTAATTAATTTATACTTTGATATTATGTATATTTTAGCTATTTTCGAAATCATGAATTTAAAAAATCTACTTGACAAATCAGTTAACGGGTATTATATTCGTAAAGTACTTTAAAAAACAAAGTACAGATTTATCGAAAATATAACGAATTTGATGATTTCCCAAAAGAAGATAATTGAAGTAAAGAATCTTGTGAAGAAATACGATGACCTTACCGCGGTTAATGATATTTCTTTCGATGTGTATGAAGGGGAGATCTTCGGGCTGCTTGGACCCAACGGTGCGGGCAAAACTACTACCCTTGAAATAATAGAAACTCTCCGCGAACAGACTTCAGGGGAAGTATTGGTTGAGGGACTATCTGTGACAACTCAAAAGAACGAGGTTAAAAAAATAATCGGCGTTCAGCTGCAGCAGTCAGGTTTCTACCCGAACTTAAATTTAACTGAACTTATAAAACTGTTTGTCGGTCTTTACAACATTGAAACTGACCCAATGGAAGTGCTTGAGCTGGTTGGTCTTAAAGAAAAATCGAAGGCAATTTATCAAACCTTAAGCGGCGGTCAGAAGCAGCGCTTCGCAGTCGCGACAACAATAATAAATAAGCCAAAGATCGTATTCTTAGATGAGCCTACGACAGGATTAGACCCGCAGGCAAGAAGAAATCTTTGGGAGCTTATCCAAAACATTCGCGATACGGGCTCAACGGTTGTGCTTACAACTCATTATATGGATGAAGCCGAAAAGCTTTGCGACAGAGTAGGCATTGTAGATGCGGGCAGGATCATAGAGCTTGATACTCCGGGTAACCTGATAGATAACCTTCTTGCAAAGGGCTTCACCCGTGAGGAAAAGCTGAAACATGCCTCACTTGAAGATGTTTTCATTCATCTTACCGGAAAGGATCTGAGAGATGAATAACCGGGAAACGAAAACAGTTCATACATACAGCCAGTTTAAAGCTACTTTATCAATTACCAAGGCAAGCCTTCGCTCCATAGTACGCAATCCATCAAGCGTTATCTTTACATTACTCTTTCCTTTAATATTCATTATAGTGTTTGGGTTTATTGGCTCAGGCGGCTCTGCAAGGTTTGATGTTGGATTCTACAGTACAAGCAGTAATAATAATCAATTGTTCCACTCGCTTATAACTGTTGAAAATTTCAATATCGTGCTGGATCTAACCGATGAAGAGCTCAACAGCAGACTGGAAAAGGGTGAAGTTGACGCGATATTCAATATTACAAAAAATCCGGCAGGCACCCTGCCTGAATATGTTCTGGAAATAAAAACGAACAAAGCAAAACCCGAAAAATCGAGTCTCATCAGATTAATTTCCGGGCAGGTATTAAGTAATTTTAACATATCGCTGGTAAAAGAGCAGCCTCCGGTTGCTGTGATAAAACAAACAGATATAGAAGGAAGATTGTTCAATACCATCGATTTCATTCTGCCGGGCCAGTTGGGTTTTTCTATACTCAGCGCGGGAGTGTTTGGTACGGCGTTTGTATTTATTTCACTGCGTGAAAATCTGGTTATAAAAAGATTCTTCGCTACGCCCATCAACCGAAATAATATCGTGCTTGGCGAAGCATTAAGCAGGCTGATATTTTCAATTACCGGTTCCGTTATCATAATCGGTATCGGACATTTTCTTTTCGGGTTTACGCTTGTAAACGGATTCTGGACCTTCATAAACATGCTGGCAGTTTCTGCATTGGGTCTTGTTGTATTTTTAGGAATCGGTTTTTTGGTTTCCAACATTGCAAAGAACATCAACGCAGTGCCGCCTATAGCCAATCTTGTGACCCTGCCGCAGTTTTTGCTTGCAGGAACATTCTTTTCAATTGATGTATTTCCTTCATGGCTTCAGCCTGTAAGCAGGGCAATGCCGCTGACATATTTAAATGACGCACTCAGAAAGATAGCATTTGACGGAGCAACAATTTTCACACTTCCTAAAGAATTATTAATTCTGACTGTTTGGGGAGTTGTTATTTATTTTTTCGCTGTCAAATTTTTTAAATGGGAATAAATCAAATATCCATGGAAAATAACAGTATTATGGAACCAAGTAATATAGATATTAAGCAGGCTGAGCTTGAAATTACCGTAATTAAAAAAATTATGGAAGACAGCCGCAGAGCTGCCTACAATACAAGCATCCAGGGTGAATTCTGGACCATGGTAATGGCGCCGGCAATTATCATTAATTATCTGATAGTGGTGTTCAGGTTTGGTTTTCAATACGTTGGTCTATTATGGCTCGGGGCTGTAATAACCGGAATAATCGGGTCCATAATAATTGCTAGGAAAGAAAGACGCAATATCCGGGTAAAAACTTTTGCTGGCAAGCTGCTGGCAACCATCGGGCTTGCAGTCGGCGGCGCGAATATTATTTTCTCATTTGCTTCAGCAGTGGCGGGCGCATTTGATCCGTTATACATCGTGCCGGTTGATTCAGTTGCGCTTGGTTTGGCTTTTTATGTTATCGGTATCCTGCTGCAGCTTAAGACTTTGAAGATACTCTCATTTATCTGGTGGGCAGGTGCAGTTTTCTTCTTCATTTTCCCAAGCATACACTGCCTGTTATTTCTGGCAATTATGCTCATAGTTACTGTTTGGCTGCCCAAGTTAGAGGAAAAAAAGAAACATCAAAACAGTATATAATATTGCAAAATAAATTACACAGAGTATAAAATGAATACGATACAACCGGAAACAGAACTTCAGGTGATAAAGAAGATCATGGAAGACTCGAGGAATATTGTTACCGATAACGGCTGGCACTATATCTTCTGGGGTGTTTCTGTAACCTGCGGACTTATTGCCAATTATGTAATGGCATTAAACAAAGTCAGCATGAATTACCAGGGTTTACTGTGGTTTGTTTTGATGACAATTACCTGGATAACTGAAAACATAATTGAACGGCGGCTTGCCAGGAAGAAAAAAGAAAGAACTTTCGCCGGAAAATTACTGGGTGCCCTATGGTTTGTAGCAGGCATTGCAATGTTTACATTTGGCTTTATTGGTACAATTGCCCATGCATATTCAGGTGCGTTTATATGTCCAATAATATCCACCATACTTGGCGCTGCATATATTATCAGCGGGGCAATTCAGCAGGAAAAATGGCTGCAGTATCTGGCTGTTGGCTGGTGGGGCGGAGCGGTTTATACATTTCTCTTCCCAAGCGTCCATACGCTGATTATTTTTGCTTTGATGATGATTTGCTTTCAGATCATCCCCGGTTTTATACTCTATAGAAAATGGAAAAGGAGCCCGGGCTCAGCGGATTAATTTGATATGACGGATTTTAATTACCACGATATAGATGATGTGATACACTCCCGCATAAGGACGGCCATAATGGCTGTGCTTATCAGTGTCGATGAGGCTGAATTCACATTTATCCGTGAAAAGATAAATGCGACTGACGGTAATTTAAGTGTGCACTTAAAAAAGCTTGAAGAGCACAATTATATTTCTGTTAAGAAAGAGTTTGTTGACCGCAAACCGGTAACAAGATATAAAATTACTGAAGTCGGCAGAAAAGCATTTGAAGATTATATAAAAAAACTTGAAAGTATAATTAAACGGTAAAACTGTTTCAGGTTTCAG
>JAUQWQ010000178.1 GCA_030835085.1 Ignavibacteria bacterium | reverse complement strand
CTTGTCTTCAACTGGGAAAATATGGTAAAAGGGATAATTAACGATCTGAATGAATGTGTTCCCAAAGGAAAAATCGCAGCAAAATTTCATAATACTCTGGCAGAAGCAATTGTACAGATAGCTCAAAGACTGAAATATAACAAAGTGCTTCTGACAGGCGGCTGTTTTTTGAATAAATACCTGCTTGAAAAAAGTATCAGCAGACTTACAGAAGAAGGATTTAAAGTATACACCCAGCAGAGGGTTCCTTCGGGTGACGGAGGAATTTCTCTGGGTCAAATGAAGTATTCAACTTATATAAATTAAAGGAAAGTCATTATGTGCTTAGCTGTCCCCGGAAAAATATTGAGTATCGATGATTCAGCCGGTCTATTGATGAAAACCGGCAGGGTAAACTTCGGCGGAATAGTCAAAGAAGTAAATCTTGCATACACTCCCGAGGCAAAAATAGGAGATTATGTTATTGTTCACGTTGGCTTTGCGCTCAATACTGTAGATGAATCTGAAGCAATGAAAGTGTTTGAATACCTTAAAGAAATTGAAGGCCTTGATGAATTAACAGGGGAAGAGAAACATTAGGCCATGAAGTTTATTGATGAATACAGGGATGCAGATGCCGCAATGAAATACTCGGAGCTTATCCATGGTATTACAACAAAAAGCTGGAATATCATGGAAGTCTGCGGCGGGCAAACCCATGCAATAGTCAAGTTTGGACTTGATGAATTGCTTCCACCTGGCATTAGACTTATTCACGGACCGGGCTGCCCCGTTTGCGTTACATCACTTGAGCTTATCGATAAATCTATTGAAATAGCATCAAACCAAAATGTAATATTTTGTTCGTTTGGTGATATGCTAAGAGTTCCGGGCTCAAAAAAAGACCTGCTGCAGGTTAAAGCTGAAGGCGGCGATGTTAGGATGATGTACTCACCACTTGATGCGATTAAAATTGCCCGGGATACTCCTGATAAAGAAGTTGTATTTTTTGCCGTGGGATTTGAAACAACAGCTCCTGCAAATGCTATGGCTGTATACCAGGCTAAAGAGCAGGGAATAAAGAACTTTTCAATTTTAGTTTCACACGTACTGGTTCCTCCTGCAATGGAAGCGATTTTATCATCAAAAAATAATCTTGTACAGGGATTCCTTGCTGCGGGCCATGTATGCGCCGTTATGGGTTATAATGAATATTACCCGATAGCCGAAAAATATAAAGTGCCAATTGTAGTTACCGGTTTTGAACCGCTTGATATACTTCAGGGAATTTATATGACCGTAAAACAGCTTGAAGAAGGAAGATATGAAGTTGAAAACCAATACTCCCGCGCTGTTAATAAAGAAGGAAACTTAAACGCGCAGAATATTGTAAGCAGGGTCTTTAAAGTTGGCACAAGGAAATGGCGCGGGATAGGCGAGATCCCCGATAGCGGACTTGTTCTGCAGGATGAATTTATTGAGTACGATGCATCGCTTAAGTTCGGGCTGGCTGATCTTGTTGTTGAAGAACCAAAAGAATGTATCAGCGGAATTATTCTGCAGGGAATAAAAAAACCGCACGAGTGCGAAGCGTTTGGCAAGATTTGCACACCTGAGCACCCGTTGGGTGCAACAATGGTTTCAAGTGAAGGCGCATGTGCTGCGTATTATAGATACAGAATTAAACCCTGAGCGCAGCGAAGGGTTTAATCAATAGTACTAAAAATTCGAAAAAATGTAATTCCCTTTGCGGGAATGATTATACAAGATGAAAAACTTTAATCTGCAGTGTCCGATACCTATAAGTGATTACCCCAGAGTGCTGCTTGCACACGGCGGGGGAGGGAAGCTTATGCACAACCTGATAGAAAAAATGTTCAGTGCAGCATTCAGCAATGATATATTGAAGCAGGATCATGATTCTGTGCAGATCAAAATTGATTCCGGTAAAATTGCTTTTACAACCGATTCATACGTAGTTAAACCCCTGTTCTTCCCCGGCGGTGATATTGGTTCGCTCGCAGTTAACGGTACGGTTAATGACATTTCGATGAGCGGTGCAATTCCAAAATACCTTAGCCTTGGGCTAATCATTGAAGAAGGGTTCGGTATGAACGAACTCTGGCTTGTAGTGCAAAGTATAGCAGCTGCAGCTGCAGCTGCGGGAGTGAAAATAGCGACTGGTGATACAAAAGTAGTTGATAAAGGCAAAGGTGATGGTATTTTCATTAATACTTCAGGTATTGGTGTAATTGAACATAATTTATATATTTCGCCAAAGAATATTCAGACCGGTGATGTAATTATTATTAATGGTGATATCGGCAGGCATGGTATTGCAATTATGGCAAAGCGTGAAGGTCTGGAGTTTGAGCATACTATACAAAGCGACTGCGCGCCATTGAATGAAATTGTTCAGAATATTATTAAGGCAGGAATTGATGTTCACTGCCTGCGTGATCTAACCCGCGGGGGACTATCCAGCACTTTAAACGAGCTTGTAGCTTCATCAGGTAAAGAAATAATTATTGATGAAACCTCTGTGCCTGTTCATGAAGATGTGAGGGGAGCTTGTGAAATTCTTGGGTTTGACCCCATGTATGTGGCCAATGAAGGTAAATTCATAGCAATTGTACCGGCAAATGATGCTGCCAAATGCCTGGAAGTGATGAAAGCACATCAATACGGCCTGGATTCCTCTATTATAGGCAGCGTTAATTCCGCTGATGAAGCTATAGTAAAATTAAAAAGCCGGATCGGCACAATGCGTATACTTGATATGTTGAGCGGTGAACAATTGCCCCGTATATGCTGATATAAATTTTTTTTTGTTTCACCTGCTTCACACAAATTGAATGATGTAAAATGAATTTCCATTTGCTGTCATTATCTGAGCTTTCCCGTTCACTGAATACTAACCCTAACGGACTGGATAGTGAGGCAGTAAACAAACTTCTTTTGGAGTATGGCAGGAATTTACTTGCTGAAACAAAAACAAAGTCAGTTTGGCGCATGATATTTAATATGTTCACTGACCTTATGATACTTATCCTTATTGCTGCAGCAATAGTTTCAGCTTTCCTTGGTGATCTCACCGACTCACTCGTAATTTTTACAATCGTTTTAATTAATGCAATTGTAGGCTTTGTGCAGGAATTCCGCGCTGAAAAAGCCATGTCATCCCTGAAAAAAATGTCGGCATTCCATGCTAAGGTTTTGCGTGATGGTGCTACCTCCGTAATTGCAGCATCTGAGCTCGTTCCCGGGGATGTTATAATGCTTGAAGCAGGTGATGTAATTCCCGCTGATATACGCTTAATTGAAACCCATACATTAAAGATCAATGAATCATCAATTACGGGTGAATCAGCTAATATTGAAAAATCTGCTGTTGAGCTTACAGAAGGTGATTATGCACTGGGAGACAGGTTGAATATGGGTTACAAAGGTACATTTGTAACTAATGGCAGGGCAAAGGCTTATGTGGTTTTAACTGGTATGAATACAGAGCTTGGAAAGATTGCAAAACTTATCCAGGTTGAAGATACTAAAACACCGTTACAGAAAAGATTGAATGGTTTTGGCAAAAGAATAACAATCTCAATCATTGCAATTTGTGCGGGGATATTTGCTATTGGGCTGCTGAGAGGTGAAGCACCTATCACTTTGTTCTTAACTGTAATTTCTCTGGCTGTTGCCGCCATACCGGAAGCTATGCCTGCAGTGGTAACAATTGCTCTTGCGCTTGGAGCAAAAAATCTAGCGAAAAATTTTGCGTTGATAAGAAACCTCCCTGCAGTCGAAACACTTGGTTCAGTAACTTATATATGTACAGATAAGACCGGCACTCTTACCGAAAACAGAATGACGGTTGAGAAAGTTTTCCCTTCAGAAAACTCCCGGGGTTTAAAAATATTCTCGGGTAACGATCCCCTACTTACGGCAAGTGCGTTAAATAACGATGTTATAATTGAAAGTGACGGAACATTATCCGGTGAATCAACTGAAACAGCGCTTGTGAAGTATGCTTTAGATAACAGGTATGATAAAATTAAACTTGAAAAAATATTTCCCAGGGTCGCGGAATTTCCCTTTGATTCAAAAAGGAAGTGCATGACAACTCTGCATGACACTGGTGAAGGAATTATAGTTGTCACAAAGGGGGCAGTAGAAACAATTGTACCGCTTACCACTGATCCAAAAAATCTCAGGGAATCTGAAATTATTATAAATGCTGATAAGGAAGCAGCAAACGGCTATCGTGTACTTGGCTATGCAGTGAAAATTGTACCAAACCTCCCTGATGAATTGGATATTAATGCTATCGAGTCTGATCTTACTTTTTTGGGGATAACATGTTTAATTGATCCGCCAAGAGCCGAAGCAAAAGATGCAGTAGAGCAATGTAAACAAGCCGGCATTATTCCGGTTATGATAACGGGTGATCATAAACTTACAGCAAAATCAATAGCCTCAAAGCTGGGTATCATTACTTCAAGCGGTGAGCTTGTACTGGAAGGAAAAGAATTAGAAAAATTACCGGATGAAGGGTTTAAAAATATTGTCGAAAACGTCAGGGTTTATGCGCGTGTTAACCCTGAGCAGAAATTAAGGATAATTAATGCTCTTCAGTCAAAGCATCACTTTGTTGCCATGACAGGTGACGGCGTTAATGACGCGCCCGCATTAAAGAACGCCGATAT
>JAUQWQ010000177.1 GCA_030835085.1 Ignavibacteria bacterium | reverse complement strand
AAGTTTATTCCGCAGGGATACTAATTAGTCAGTCATTAGCCTGGCTAAGCCAAGTGGTGGTTTGGTATCCTTGCGGAAATTTTATTTATCTTTCAGTCTGTCATGATCCATCTTAAGCAGGCGGTCAAGATCACCATACTTAACCAAATAATCCTCATAGCTTCTGTTTATCACTTCATGCGCTTCATCCCTGCCGTATACATGTGTAATTTCGCAATTCCTGTGCTCAGCACCGGGCGCATCTTTGTAAGTTAAAAAGTAATGTTTTAATCTTTCTGTCAATGTAATCGGAGCATCTGTGATATCTATCCAGTGTCCGAAAATTCCATCCCCTTCCATTACAGCGATAATTTTATCATCAGCCTCATTGCCGTCAATCATTCTTAAGCCGCCTATTGGCACTGCTTTAAGGAATATATCACTGTGTGTAATTTCCTTTTCGGTGAGTACACATATATCAAGCGGGTCACCATCTCCCTTAATTCCCGATCTTCCGGTTTTTTCCATGCAGAATTCAGCTGTTTTCGTACCGCAAAGTGTTTGCGGAACGAATCCGTACGGTGTCGGGCAAATATTACTATACTTCTGGGGTCTGTCAACTTTCAAATATCCGCTGTTCTTTTCGATCTCATACTTAACAGTATCGGTCGGTACTATTTCAACATATGTATTCACAACTGATGGTACATTGTTACCTATAGGCACTCCGTGCCAGGGATGCGATTTAAGCACAAGCCTTATCTGTGCCCATATTTCCTGTAAATTATCTATTTCCATATTTGTCATTCCTTGTTTACCCCTATGGGGCGCAAGCGGGAATCCTTTTACTTTAAATTTTATAGAACTTAGTGACTTGGTGGTGAAGAGCTTTTGATCTTACTGCTTTAAACGTCAAATTTCAATCCATCATATGCAAATTCAATACCTGCGGGAAGCTTGCTGTTTGCCTCTGCATGTACAATATCGTGCGTCATATGAGTAAAATATGTTTGTCCTGCATTTATCCTTTGTGAAACCGCAATCGCTTCATCAACGGAATAGTGTGTTTCATGTTTACGGTATCTCAGGGCATCAATTATCAGTACTTTCAATCCTTCCAGTTTCAAGAACTCTGACTCTGGGATAAAGTTACAATCTGTTAAATATGCAAAATTACCGATGCGGAAACCGAAAACGGTTGTTGGTCCGTGTTTATACTCAATTGGTATAACGTTTTGACCCAACACATTAAAGGGTTTCAGGTCAATTACATGCATGTTTACCTGCGGTATACCGCCGCCCTTATATGTATTTTCATCAAAAATATAACTGAAGGTCTGCCTGATCCTCTCCGCAGTTTCTTGGTTTGCAAAAAGTTCAACATGCTTTCTGTGAAGCTGGTTTATCTGGCGGATATCATCAAGGCCCATAATATGATCAATATGATAATGTGTATACAGCACTGCGTCAATATCCGTAATATTATGCACAAGCATTTGCTGGCGGAAATCCGGTGATGTATCTATTAAAATTCTTAAAGGCTTATTGTTTATTTTGATATCACTTTCAATAAAAACGGATACTCTTAATCTTTTGTCCTTTGGATCGTCTGAAGTACATGCGGTACACTTACACCCTACAATAGGGATTCCTTGCGATGTTCCGCTTCCGAGAACTGTTACTTTCATTCAATCACCCTGTTCATATTACTTCAATTTCATTCTTTGCAGTCTTATTCACTCTCCGCGGTTTCAGTTACTTCTTCATTTTGCGAAAGTTTTCTGGAGCTTTCCTTTTCGATTATCTCTCTTACATTAGGCTTTACAAAAATATCATCAATGCCTATTTCCTTAAGGCTCTTTGCAACAATAATTATCCTCCGCTCAACTTCGTTGCGTGAATTAACAACCAGCAGTCTTGATTCCTTTAAAATACAATAGCCGCCGGCAAAGTTACCTTTTTCATAACGGACTTTAAAACCAAGCCTGTCTGCAACTTCTTCAAGCTCGGTAAGCATTTGTTTTAACTCAGGATCAACCTGCTTTTTTTTCTTCATCGTTATCTTTAATCTTCCTTAGTGGCTTAAAAATTACAATTGGGATTATTGTATAATAACATAACATAGCAATCACAGGCACGCCGCGAAAAGCGCCTATCCTTTCACCAAAAAGCTTAAGCAGGTCATCGTGGTTTGGCGGACCCTGCTGGAAAAGAATCATGAACCTGATATCAAGATAATTGGTATAAACTTCAACGGGCACGAACATAAAAAACAATATCGCGCTCATTAAAAGCCAGCCGTTCTCTTTCATTTTAAGTTTTGTGGTTGCGGTAAACCAGATAGCAGAAACCAACACGATGAAATAACTTATCACAACAACCAATGATGCATTTGAAAGCATCTGGAAGAGTGTATTTTCCCTGTCAGGGGGAATTGATGTGCGGAAATCGAACTGGTCATAATCAAGCAGTTCGTTGCCAATTAACGTCCTGATATTAATACCGCCAAGCCAGAAAATTCCGGCAATTACAAGTAACGTTAATGCTATTTTATTTGATCTTGATTCAAGAAGTTGTGTCATTGTATGCAAAAATATCATTTATTGATGATAAAAAATACAGAAAAGGAAATTACCTGCTTTACCCGAATAATCCTTTAAAAAAGCCTGTTTTCAGTTTTTTTGCTTCTACTTTAACTGATTCAGAACTATCACTTTGCAGTTTTTTTATAATATCTTTCTTAAGTCCGTTATTTTTCGCAAGGGCAACTCTTACACTTTCATTTACATCGTCAGCCAGTTCTTTCTGCAGATCAACCGGTAAATTGTACCCGAATTCCGCAGCGGTAATTCTTATTTCAACCGGATGAGAACTTAATCCTAATTTCAGGTTATCGTAGAAATACTTATGAATTTTGGTTATATCCATATTGAAGCTTATTTCCTCGTTGTTCTTTGAACTTAAAAATGATCTAAGCCATGAAAGAAATGCAGTCGTAACAAATGGTTTTTCGAAATATTCTCTTATGAAATTTTCGAAATGCTTACTGAAAACATTCAATGCGGTAACTTTAAGAAAGTAATCTATAGAACCCTTTAACTCCTCTTCGTTCAGATCAAGTATAACAAAAAGCGGCTGAACTTCTTTGTTTGGATGCAGTTTCATCCAGATTGAATCAGGCAGGTAGTTTTCATTATCGCAGTACTTACATTTTATTTTCCGGTCGGTATCATCAGATAGTTCAAGCCCGGCCCCGCAGGTCATACATTTGAACACAAGCAAAGATTCCTTATCAGTATTTTTCTCAGCGTAATCTTTACCAAACGAATCATTCAGTACACCAACAGCATTCGGATGAAACTTCTTCAACATTGCATCTGCAGCCCTGACGGGCATTTTATGGCTGCAATCAGGGCATGAGAATGCTTTCCCTGAATTAATTGCACTCATTGCGGAATCTTCATCAATAACTGTAAAACATTCTTCACAATATGGCTGCTGAGATGAATATACCAGCTTATAAGCAGCGGTTCCGCCTATCTGTTCAATACTTCCTGATAAGTATCCATTCATGTATTTTGTCCTGTCCAAAAACCCGAACATTTTATCATTTATCACTGTGCTTACATTTACCTGTTTCCCGCAATTTTGGCATGTATCAAGATCTGTAACACCTGAAACAGCTACATAATTATTACATCCCGGACATACTATCTGAATTTTGAAAGTTGATGTTTTCAGCATTAATAAAATACCGTTCCTTCTTTTAAATGTTTGGGGTTGAATTCCCTTAGATCAGTGCCGGACTCCAGAACAGATTTCAAATTAGCCAAAAAGAATGTCCAGCCTATCTGGCAGCTCATATGTGTACCGACCTTATGTTTTTCATCCGTCGGAATCCCGTATTGACGTAAAGTTACGATACAATCTTTACCTGATTTTCTGAATTTAACATCACACTTTCCGCCTGCAAAAGTGAAACTGAAAAGTGAATTTTTCCTCACGGCAAGTACTTTTCCGCGTTCCATGGCATCCATGACCCACATAAATGCATACTCTCCTCCTGCTTTTAGCTCAACCTTGGCTCCTGTTAAGAACCATTTACATAATAATTTCGGCTCAGTCCACATTTTAAAAAGCTTCTCCGGGGTTCCTTTAAAAGCCGCCTGAAGTGTGAATTCTTTCCAGTTATATTTGAATTTTTTAGCCATAAAATTAATTAGATTTTATTGTTTTTTATGATCTATTTCAGCGAACATATCTTCCAGCCAGAATTTTATTCCGAAATGATTTTTTTGATTTAAATTCATCTCATCGATAAATTTTTTTGATTCATATTCTCGCACCGATTTTTCAGTTGATAGCTTAATATTGATGAGTGAAACTGTATGTTTCAGGAATCCTATTATCGACTGTTTATAATCTGCTGAAATTTGTACTTCTTTTACCAGCGATTTCCTGAAATATTCAGCCTGTTCACGGGTTTCTTCATAATATCCAAGCTGATAATTGAGCTGAATCTGCATTATCTTCACCTGCACCTTCATTATCTGGAGCGGAAAGTTAACCCTGGAAATCAGGGAAAGCGCTTCTTTAAGCTTACCGGTACAATGATAAATAAATGCTTTTGAAAAATTAATGCAATTATCCATTTGATCGTCCGGCAGAAGCTCTGAGTAATCTTTTATGAACTTCTCTGCAAGTGATTTATCACCATACCGCATAAATACTTTTATGTAATTAATAAAATCAGGATAAAGCAGCTCTCCAAGAAATACCATATTGTTATTATATGAATGTCTGAAGAGGTCATAACACTCTTTAATAAATCTCCTGTCAGAATTGATGTTGAATTGATCCATACAGTAACCGAAAATATACATAAGTGTATAATAGGCTTCCTCTAAAGTAAGCTGGTCAAAACTCTCAATGAACTGTTCTTTAAGCACAAAGTAATATTCACTATTTCTTTTGACGGTTAAAAGAATTATATATTTGTAAATATTTATAATTGGATTTGAACCAGAATAACTGTTTTCTATATAATTAAATACATCTTCAAACATTTTCAGTTCAGCTGAAGTATTATTTTCTTTACTGATGTGCAGCATCAGTGCATAGAATTTCAGCAGGTTAATAAGCACATAATCATGAAAACTGTTGAACTCTTCCTGGATCATTTCAATGCTGCTGGGTTTTTCAAGCAGTTTTGAAAAATGTCTTTCGGTAACCAGCAGGTATTCGTTATACAAATGAAAGCCGTCTTTGATCTTTACCTGCTCAAATTTCTTTTCGAAATGCGCTACAAAATTTTTATGCAGTGTCATTAATTTTCTTCCGCGAAGCTGCGTTAGCATATTGTAATCAGCTGAAAACGAAGTTGTTATATTGGATTGCTGCTTAAGGAACTCTAATCCAAGATTGTACAGATCCGAAATTATATTTTTAATTTTAAAATAATCAAACTCACCAGTATCAAATACTTTTTTGTAAATTACCTCTTCATTCAGTTTTTCAGAATCAAACCCCGGATAATACTCTTCCAGTTCATTATTCAGCCTAATGATGTTCTTATTTTTATTAAAATAAGGCGAATTCACAAAATCCCTGAATTTTTTTAATTCGGCAGGCGTAAATGTCTGAAGTAATTTAATGAGTTTGGTGTTTTTCACTTACAAATTTTTTCTAAAACGAATACACAAAAATACTGAAAAATGTAATTAAATAAGCATTTTTTTCCTGTTCGCGCTAAATTGTTTTCTAAAAACAGGAAAATTTTACTTTTGAAGAACGTTTTTCAAAGATTAAGTTTGCTTCGTTAGGCTATATGATGCACACAATACTCAAAAATAAATATTATACATCCCCCGAACACTCCATAACACTTCCTGGAGCATCGTATAGCCGACGAATTCAGAAAATTATGGGTTTGGGGGATTAGATTTTTTCTATATATCAAAAAATGAAAGGAATTACAAAATGAAAAAAACATTATTAATTTTTATACCGGTATTTTTACTTGCGGTTTTCGCAGCTGCCTGCGGCAACAATGATACAGGAACAGGTCTGTTAGGACAGGGTAACAATAATGTAACTTTTACCATGGGCGTTCAGCAGAGCACCAATGGTGTGCAGTTTACCTGGCAGCCATCAGTTAGTGTCAGGATCACTAAGATGATACTTGGTACGAACGGTTTTTCTGATACCATTACTGATAACTCTAACCAGCTATATACAGCTAACCAGGTTTGGGCTTATCCAAATGAATATACCGGTGTAGCTTCCGGACAGCAGTGGCAGTTCAGCTTTACAGGCACAGATTCCCTGAATCAGGGATATTCATCAACAGCTAACTTAACAATTCCATAAATTAATAATCATATCAAAAAAACTAAAGGAGAAAAAAATGAAGCTTAAAACAATTTTATTCGCTGTACTATTGGCGGTATCAACAATATCTGTATATTCACAGCCAACACTTTCACTTGGACTTGAAGGCGGATTAAATCTTGCAAACGTGAGCATAACACCTTCACAAACATCCAATTCAAGAACAGGACTGATTATTGGCGGCGTACTTGATATCGGAATTTCGAGGAACATTGGAGTAACCACAGGATTAAGATTTACAATGAAGGGCTTTCAGATCACAAACGGCGGCGCTACTTTTACTGATAAATTGAACTATCTGGAGGTACCGGCTTTATTAAAAGTTAAGTTCCCGCTTACTGAAGTAAAACCATACCTGGTAGGGGGACCTGTTCTTGGAATAAGAGTTTCTGCAAGTGAAGAACAAAGCAACGGCACACAGACAGCTGATGTGGATGCATCATCTGCATATGAGACAATTGACTTCGGCTTACTGTTCGGCGGCGGGCTTGATTTCAATGTAGCTAACAAAACAGATCTTTTCATACAGGCAGGTTATGGTTTTGGTCTATCTAATATTTGGAAACAGACAACGACTGTAACAGTAAAGAACTATGGTATCCAGATAACAGGCGGAGTAAAATTCAAGTTATAATTCAGCAAAGTTCCATCCTTCTATATTCAATGACGTTAATAACCCCGATACTTGTTGTACCGGGGTTATTTATTTTTTTGAAAAATGAAAAAGGAGAGCTTTTTCGCTCTCCTTTTAATGATAAACTATAGTTTTGAATCTAACTTGTCTTTATGTTTGATGTTTCCGCCTCTGGTGTGCTTTCAGATGCCGCTGCAATCATTTCACTCTTCGGTTTTTTCAAAATACCATATGGTATCACAACGCAATATCCTGCAACCAATAATATCGGCGCTACAACTGTTGGCAAAAAGCCGTTAACGGAATTTTCAGACATAAGAAAATAACCGATAATCAGAAGCGCTACACCTAACCCTATTATCATGAAGTTCTCTTTTTCCAGAGGAAATGAAAACTCTCTTTTGGGTCCTTTTGATTTACCTATCTGTGTTTTTTTACCTTTAACTTTTGGCTGCATGTTGTGTTTTTAACTCTCTGTTTTAATAATGTGTTAATTACTGACTATTTTCAAAGATATATGTTTCTCAAAACAATTTCAATCCTAATTGAAATTAACTCGCAGTTAAGCTTTAGCCAGCTCTTCGTAAAAATCAGCGCTGGTTAAAATACCATTATAGAAATTGTTCATGTTTAAATGCTCATCAGGTGAGTGTGCGTTTTCATCGGGCAGGCCGAATCCAAGCAGCACCGTAGGTGCTTTTAAGTATTCTTCCAAAGTAAAAACAATTGGAATTGAGCCGCCTTCTCTCATAAACACCGGTTCTTTACCAAATCCCGCTTTCAAAGCTTTCATTGCTGCCTTGTTCCATTTACTGTCAATTGGCGATATCCACGGCTTACCGTGATGCTGACCGTAAACTTCCGTCTTTATACTTTTAGGTGCCACCTTCTTAACAAAATCTACAAATAACTTCTCAATTTTATCAGGGTCTTGGTTCGGAACAAGCCTCATGCTGATTTTTGCTGATGCTTTTGAAGGAAGTACTGTTTTAGCTCCTTCACCTGTAAATCCGCCCCAGATACCGTTGCAATCAAGTGTGGGTCTAGACCATAATCTCTCTAGTGTAGTGTAGCCTTTTTCACCTGCCAGCGCGTCTACTTCAAGACCTGCAGCATATTCCTTATCATCAAACGGAAGTTTTGCGAAGTTATCTTTTTCTTCCTTACTCAGCGGTGCAACATCATCGTAGAATCCGTCGATCAATATCCTGCCATCAGCATCTTTCATCTTCGCTATCATTTCAGCAAGAGCGTTAATTGGATTTTCAACCGCTCCGCCGTACTGACCTGAATGAAGATCGCGGTTGGGTCCGGTTACATCGACCTGCATATAACATAAACCCCTTAAAGCATATCCCAAAGCAGGAAGCTCTTTGGAAAACATAGAAGTATCGGATACAACAATTACATCACACTTTAGCAGCTCAACATTATCTTTAATGAACTGACCTAAGTTCATACTTCCAATTTCTTCTTCACCTTCTATCAATAGCTTAATATTGACAGGTAATGACTTATTCTGAGATAAATGCGCTTCGATAGCTTTTAAATGAATGAATACCTGCCCTTTATCATCGGCTGAGCCGCGGGCGTAGAGATTTTCACCCCGCACTTCAGCTTCAAACGGCGGCGATGTCCAAAGCTCCAGCGGATCAACTGGCTGTACATCATAATGTCCGTAAATCAGCACAGTGGGCTTATCAGCGCCGGCGTTCAGCCAGTCTGAATAAACAACCGGGTGACCTTTTGTGGGATATACTTTGGCATTCTGCATGCCGATTGACTCCATATGCTTTTTCAAATACTCAGCACATTCAAGCACATCCTTTTTGTTTTCAGGGTTAGTGCTTATACTGGGGTAACTTAAAAAATGTTTAAGCTCTTTTAAGTACCGGTCGTTATTATTCTTAATAAAATCCGTTATGTTGCTCATAATATGTTCAGTTCCTTTGTTATCTTACTTTCCGCAGAATTTCTTAACCTGTTCCTGCGCAAATGTATCATTTGGCTCAAATGTCAGGTATTTCTGGTAATCAGCGCAAGCTTCTGCATTCTTGGATACACCTGCATAGTTATTCGCGCGCCATAAATAAGCGCTTGCAATATTCGGATTTAACTCCATGCTTTTTGTTAAAACTTCCGTTCCCTTATCAAATTCGTTGAGATAGAAATCACAAATACCCGCATACACATATGCCGCAACATTAAGTATTCCAAGCTCAATGGCTTTGCCGAATTTAACACGGGCATCCCCGTATTTCTGTTCAGCAAACATTGCTTTGCCGTATTCAAAATATGTGTTCTCATCATTTGGATCCAGTGCTACAGCCTTATCAAGAAGCTCGTATGCTTTTGAAAATTCTTTTTTATCTACGTAGATTTTTGACCATTTCTGGTAATCTTCTGAATTAAGTTCTTCAGGCTTTACTTTACTGAAAAATTCTTCAGCTTTTGTGTATTCTTTCTTTTCGATCATTACATATGCTGCGTACTTATTGGCTTCACTATAATTAGGATCTATTGCGAGTACATCATTAAGTATGCCCATAGCTTCATCATACTCGCCTTTTCCGTAACGGGCTTTCGCCAGGTATGTTTTTCCTCTTGGTGAGCCCGGTACTAATGCATCATATCTTTCAAATGCTTCTATAGCGTCGCCAAATTTATCAAGAAGGTAGAACATTAATCCTTTTTCAAAAAAAGCCGGAGCAAAATTGTTATCCGCTTCTGAGGATTTAATATAATTTTCAAGTGCAGCACTGTATTTTTTCTGTTTGAATGATATCTTGCCCAAACCGAACAGTGCCGGAGCATAATTTGGTTTTAATTTGAGTGATTGGTCATAATTTGTTTTTGCGGGATCAAATGCTCCGCGTGCAAGATAAGCATCACCAAGTCCGACATATATCATCGGGTTTTTATCATCATATGTTTTTGCCATCGTTAATGATGAAATAGCTTTATCAACTTTGCCATCTGCAATAAAATTATCTGCCTCAGCGCTTAAAACATCTATTATTGTTTCAATCTCAGATTTATCAAGGTCATCTTTTGTTTTGTTAAGCGGAAGGTACTTCTTCGACTTTTCGAACTGGGAAGAAGCCTCGCCGTAATTTTTCTGTGATGAATATAACTCTCCTAATGCCGAATAAGCTTCCGGGCGTTCTTCATCCTTTTTTATCGCATCCTTAAGGAATTTTTCAGCCTCTTTAACAGACCCGGTCTGGAATAATGCAATTCCGTAATATAAATTCGCGTCGTATGAATCTTTGGATACGCCTTTTAACAAATTCAATGCACCAAGGTAGTCTCCTTTTTTAACAGCATTGATACCTTTATCCAGATTATCCTGCGCATTTACCGCTGCAGCAAATATCATGAAAAACATAACCGCTCTTAACAAATATTTAGTAAACATGATCAAATAATATTAAATTTATAGTTTATGCTTAATTTTAAAGTGTTTTTTATGAATTAATGTTTCGTTTATAAGCTGTTTTATGTGTAATAATTTGTAACGCAGATTCTCTTAATTCAGCTGGATTATCTTAACCGGCTGAGTCACAGGCACAAGCCCTGATTTCAGAACTATTCTCTGCCCGTCATATGATGCCATAAAACTCGAAAATCCGACCGAGAGATTCATTGAATAATCGGTGGTTAATATGAATGCTTCAGTTATAAGCGGGTATGTTTTATTTGCTATATAACCCTGGTGCAAACCAACATAATTGCCTATAGCCCCTGAGGTGGGATCTACAGCCGCTATTTTGAGCGGCTTGACTGACTCGTCAAGTGTATCGTTTGAAACGGTTATCCATGCCATTGAAATGAATCCTATGGCATTTTCATCTGATTTAATTTCGCGCATCATCTGCGATGATGTGCTGCAGATTACATCATTTGCGCCAAACTCAGCGCCTGCTAATACTTTTTGTTTGAATATATCGTGAATGGATGCGTTCTTTCTTGCAATAAATACTTTTATCTTTCCGCTGTAAACATCTTTGTTATCACCGTCAAGCTCTTTCCATTCCTTTTGCTCGCCCATAAAAATTCTTTTGAGCTCATTGAAATTAAGTTTGGTAAGCGGATTTTTCGGATTAACAATTACGCCGATCCCGTCAAGCGCGAATGCTGTTTTTTTCAGGTCAATTTTATTATTGGCAAAAATATCAGCTTCTTCTTTGGTAAGCTCTCTGCCAACAACCACGGATTTATATGTTCCGTTATTAAGATCCGCAATGACTTCTTTTGTAGTTTTAATATTAAGGGTTATCTTGGATTCATTATTCAGCCTCATGAATTCAGATGCTTCTTCCTGTACTACGGGAGAAATACCTTCATCAACACCTACGGTAAGCTCGCCGGTAGTGGAAGCTGATTTTTTAACAGTGTAATCACATGCGTTAAATGCAATTGCACTTATTAGTGCTGCAAATAACAATATTATTTTCAGTTCTGCTTTCATAATATTTTAAACAGATTTTGTGAGGATTTTGTTCTAATCTTCGTCCTGATCGTAGTACCTTAATTTTCTGCCCTGGTTCTGCATTTTTAAATATGCGTTATAGGCTCTGAAAATTCCGTATACAACCAGTATCCCCCCGAATATCCAGCGGAAAAATTCATTGTTTTTAAACAGCTCGCCAGTGTTATAGGCACCTGTTAAAATAAGAATTCCCATCACCAAAAAGATGAGGGAAATTCCTATTGTTACATAATTATATACTTTCAATTATATTATCGCATCAATAAAAAGCTGAAAAAGTCATCAAAAAAATAATGCTGCTTTCTTTTCAGAAAAGCAGCATTTAAAATTATTTCAGCTTAAAGTTAAACGGAACTGTTACCCATACTTTAACGGGTTTCCCGTTTTGCAGACCCGGTGTGAATTGAAGGGCACTTGCCTTATCTCTTACTTCATCATGAAAAACATCAGGTCCGCTTACTGAACCGACCTTGATAACATTTCCGTCGGGTCCGACTAATACTTTCACTGTTACTCTGCCTTCCATACCTGCTTCTCTTGCAATTTCGGGATATTTCATAGAAGATCTTACCTGTGAAAGGTTCACGCACTCCGGTGCTTTTTCAACTTCAAAAGACTGGAATACGGTTTTTTCTTCAACTACTTTTTCCTTCTTCTCTATCTTCTCTTCAATTTTCTTCTCTTCAACTTTTACGTTGCCGGTATACTGAAACTTGCCTGAGTCATTGTTGCCTACAGGTGACTTGATCTCTTCAAGTTCCTGCTGAGTTTTAATTGTCTGCTCTTCAGCCTTATCTTTTGCAACAGGTTCAGGTGTTAAAGCAGTAAGATCTTTTGGCGGAGCTACAGGCGGCTCTTCAATTTTTGGCGGAGGCGGTTCTTCTTCATCGGTAGCTGATGGCGGCGGTTCAAGATCGCTCACATTAATTATTCTTTGCTGAATATCGCTCTTTTTCTGCTCTTCCATTTTACTTATGTAATTGGCAAATAAATAAGTACCAATTATAAAGCCATGGATCAAAATAGCAAAAACAAGCCCGCGCTGCAGAAACTTCTGGTATGTTTTCTTTAGCTCTGTCGCACCGTATCCTGTATCCTGCAGGATCTCTATATTATCGGTAACCATAGTACCTCCGTTAAAATGTAAAACAATTTATGAATTCTTTAAATTTATACACATTTTGTATAAATTTTGTTCCAATTTCGCAGTGTTTGGGATTGCATTATAGATAAAAAAGAAAATAAATACAAGCCCACTATTTGCTAAAATTATTAAAAAACGGTTAAAAAATACAGCTAACTACTTAACTTTCCCTAAAAAGAAATCAACATTATCTTTGGCAAAATTTACAAGGTCACGAGCTGAGTCCTTGCCCTCGGGGGAGCCCATTGCCGCATTAAAGGCATCCATATCATCGTAGTACATCTCTGCCATCATAAAATACTGAGATTCCGTTCCGGGTAATACCTTAAGTTTTGATACTTCAGACTTTATGAGCCCGGGAATCTTTTCAACAAGCGGCATATGTTTTTCAAAGTAATGTTTTTCAAACATTTCCAGATCAGAAGGGTTTTTATACATTGCAACTAACTTTACCATAGTGATTTTAACTGTTTGTTAATTAATAATTATCTGTTTGGCGGAAAATAAGGCAATATTCCAAGCGGATTATGAACATATTTTTTTATCATTTCCGGGCCTACAGCAAGCTGAACAGTCCCTGTACTAATAGAATCCCCGTCTGATACTCCAAAGTTCTCGACAACCGAACTGTGTTCTATAATCTGGGACGAGGAAGTGAATTTTGATTCATTAAGCAGATCAGTACCGGTTTCAAATCTTGCCACTGCAAAAGGCAGCATTTGTTTTTCGGGGATATTGGTTGTTGAAAGTACGTTAACACCGCTCTTAGGAATAATTGTTCCGTCTATTATGAATCTCTTAGGAGGAGAAATAAAATATTTCCCTTCCATAATTGAGCCAAGATTATATGCAAGCATGTTCAAATAATCTTCTTTTGTATATTCAGCATCGTTCTTAAATCCTTCAGGGGCAAAAGCAATGATACGGTTTGTATGTCCTTTATGTGAAAGCACCAGAGTACCTATCTTGCACTGCCTGAACAGTTCCCTTACATCCTCATTTCTCATTCTTATACAGCCATGTGATGAAGGTCTGACACCCAGATGAACATAGTATCCAGTTCCCGGGAGTCCGTGGAAACCAACCCCCATATTGAACGCCATAAAGTAATTCAATTGAGACTGGAATTGTGAAGACTTGTGAGCCTCATTCATGTGAAAAATAGCGAAGAGCCCCGGACGGGAATCTACGCTTTTATGAGCACCCGGAATTCCGGAAGAAACAGGATAGGTAATAGTACGTCCATCCCTGTAATGTACATAAAGCCTCTGCTGATCGATCCTGAACTCAAGCCATAAATTATCCGCAGTATAAATTGTATCACGAAGGTTTTTTGAAAATTCTTCAGCAGCAAGCAGGGCTGAAAAATTCACTTTCGGTGTTTTATCTGAAGTTTCCGTAACCTCCTCTTTTGAATCCCGTAAGGTTACTTTTTTATTTTTAGCAGGCTCCGAAACAAATCCTGCAAATAATAATATACACAGCAGCAATGGTAACAGGTATGCTGCTGCATTCCCTTTACCCTGTTGTTCAGTTATTTCTTCACTCACCGCTTCATCAATAACATCTTCTGCGGATCGCTGAGCTGTATTTTGTGGAGGTTCTTCCAAATAGTTCAATTATGATTTATTTACTTCGTGTTCCATCCAATGCATCGTAACCGATTTTGGTCTCGTAATAGGCTCGCCCATTGCGCGGCTTAAAATAAGCTGTGAACAGATGCCAAGAGCCCTGGAAACACTGAATATTACGGTGTAATATTCAAATTCCTTTATACCGTAATGATATAACAGTGCACCGGTAGCCGCATCAACATTGGGCCATGGGTCCTTTGCCTTACCCTGCTCAATTAAAAGATCGGGTACTATCTTAAATAACTTCTCAACCATTACAAACCTGTCATCATTGGGGATAACTTTTTTACCCCATTCAACTGAAGCAGTAAAACGCGGGTCGGTCACTCTTAATACTGCGTGTCCGTAACCGGGTATAACAAGTCCTCTGTCAAGTCTTTCTTTAGCATACGCCCTGAGTTCATCATCACTGGGAACCTTGCCGAATTTATCGAGAGTTTCCAGAACAAACTTCAGGCATTCCTGGTTAGCCAGTCCGTGCAGCGGACCCGCAAGTCCGCTTAGTCCGGCCGAAAGAGAATAATAAACATCGCTTAAAGCTGAACCAACGACATGAGATGTAAATGCGCTTACGTTACCGCTTTCGTGGTCGCAATGAACAACCATGTACATTCTCATCAGCTTATACCATTCATCCATATTGCCTTCAATACCAAGCATATATGCGTAGTTTGCGCCCCAGTCAAGATCTTTCTTCGGTTTAATTATATCGCCTTTACCAAATCTTGTTCTGTAAATAGCGGCAGCAATCACAGGCATTTTTGCAATGAGATCTAATGAATCTTCAAGTGTATATTCCCAATAAAGATCTTTCTTTAATCCTTTATCATATTCGCGTCTGAATTTTGAATAATTCCCAAGCGCTATAACTATGGCGCTGAGTACATTCATAGGATGCGCATCTTTTGGAAATGCTTCTAATATGTTCCAAATATACTCGGGAACTTCCATCCTGCTGTTAATTTCTTTCTGAAGGTCTTTTGATTCTTCTGCACTTGGCAGTTCGCCGGTTAACATAAGCCATAAAACGTCTTCAGGTAACTTATCGGTAAGTTCTAAAATAGGAATACCTCTTATCACCAGTCCGTAATCCAATCCAACTTCAGATGTATCGCAGATAAGTGATTTAATTCCCCTCATACCGCCAAGAACCTGTTCAACAGTAACCTGAGATATAACCTTACTTCCGTGGTTTTTTCCCAAATTCCGTACTCGATCTTTCAAATCCGGAATTTGAGAAGCAAGTTTTGCTTTCAACAAAGACATGATAATTATTTAACTTCCTTTCCTGGAAAATATTATATTAAAAAAACTCTTTATAAATAATAATATTACAATACACTAAACTTTGAGCGATGTAATATTCTTAATAGTTCAAAACTCAAAATTACAAGTAATTACTTCAACAATACCCTGTAATGTTAATAGCAGAATTTTAAAAGGCTGAACCGTAAATATATCTGAAAATCAAATAATTTAAAAGGTTAAAAATCCTTATTAGAGGTTATATTTTAACAAAAAGAGGGTTAAGTTGATATGAAATTTTCAGATAAAAATCCCCTTGGACAGGTCAAACTTGGCAGTTTTTATCAATTCTAAATGAAAAACGGCGGAAATACCGTGTTTTTGGAGTATTTCAGGGGATTTAGATGGTTTTTACTTTTTCCTGCAAATCATCCTTATGAAAGGGATTTTCTTATCCAGGCAGAATTCTTCCTGATTGGTCCTTGTATTCAAATCCCAGTTACCATCCTCAACATAATTGAAATCAAACAGTCCTGAACATTTTAAAACTTCCTGCTGGAACTCATCAACCTCGGGCACATCCGTCATAAGATAAAACATACCATCGGGTTTTAATACGCGGTGAACTTCACTCAACATATCAGCTGAAAACGCTCTGCGTTTGTAATGCCTTTTTTTTACCCACGGGTCGGGAAAAAAATAAAATACCTTTTCAATTGTTCCGGTTTTTATAAAATGCATTCCGTTAACAGCACTGTACCATAATGCCTGAACATTCTGAAGCTTCTCGCCTTCAATCACGTTTTGGATCCATTCGACCGCGCTTTGGCGCACTTCGAATCCAAGTATGTTCTTATCATTGTTTGCAATAGACATTTCAAGCAAAAATCTACCAAGACCGCAGCCGATATCCAGCATATCAGGCGGTCTGCCATCGGCGAATACTTCATCCCACCGTATTTCTTCAAACACCGGCGGATAGTAAAAATTATTTCCTTTATGCTGCTTTAACGGAAAGTACAGTACGGGATTCGCATGGTGCCGTATACGCGGCACCGGGTATTTTGTGTAATCAATTTTCTTCAATATTAAACTCATACCTGTTTACTCAGGCAAACATACATAATGTAAATTATAAAATTGAAACAATTTAATGAAAAAAGAAAATTGTTATACGGGAAAATTTATTGCAGGATATATTATCGGGAGCGTGTACAAAAACCCCCATCGTTAACTAACCAAAACTATAGGGTATTCAAAAATTCTCAATTGATGAAAATTACAGATATAGTCCCCACATGTCCGGGCCAGTCCTTCGGCCTTCAGTTGAAGGGGGGATGAAAAGCATTAGAATTGCATTGGAATAAATTAAACGAAAATCCTAAATTCCCGTTTGCATAGAAGGGGGTTTGTTTATAGGCATCACGAATAAGGTCCTTCCTTCCTCCCGCTAAGCGGTAGTAAGGTAGGCTGCGTCGCTCCTCAGGATGTGTGCCCTCTTTCCAGATCCAGCAGCCACTGCTTGCGCCACAAGCCGCCGCCGTATCCGCCAAGCCTGCCATCTTTATTCACAACGCGGTGGCAGGGAATCAGTATCGCGATCCTGTTCATACCGTTTGCCGTGCCAACGGCGCGCGAAGCGCTTTTTAACCCGATCTTTTCAGCAAGATCAATATAAGAAATGGTTTTGCCGTAGGGTATCTTCTTCAGATTATTCCAAACATTCTCCTGGAAATCAGTGCCCGGATAAGCCAATGGAGTTTTAAAGTTCTTTAAGTTGCCCTTAAAATATTCATCAAGCTCACCTTTAACCTGTTCAATATGTTTATTGCTTCCGGGAATTATCGCCGCGTTAAATCTTTTCCGCAGGGTTTTAAGCTGGTACTCAAGCATACGGCGGTCGCTGAATTCAACCAGACACACGCCTTTTGTAGTTGCGCCGATAATTATCGGACCCAGCTTGCTTTGATACAGTGATGTTACAATACAATCCGTGGTTTCTGATTTGCCGGGCGGTTTGCCAAACACTTTCGAAAATGCGTCACGGAAGCCGCTGTGTGAATTATACCCGTTGCTGAAAACCGCATCATCAATTTTTGAGCCTTCGCGTATCTGCGTAAATGCTGAACCAAGTCTACGGCTGCGCTGGTAAGCATGGAAGGTCATACCGTAATTTTTCATGAAATATCTGCGCGCTTTTTCAGGTGGAATCCCCATTTGCCTCAACTCGCCATCACGCATACGTTTATCTTCGGAGCTATCAATTTTAGCGAGCAGCTTTTGCACCCAGTCAGGATGTGTACCGCTGAGCTCTAACGGCTTACAGCGTTTGCAGGCTCTGTAGCCTGCAAACAGCGCGTCGCGCGCTGATGAATAGAACACCATGTTCTTTTCCAGTGGTTTGCGGGCTGTGCATGCGGGTCTGCAGAAAATATTTGTGCTCTTTACTGCAACAAAGAATATCCCGTCATAGCTTTTATCTTTGCTGTAAACAGCGCGTTTCATTTCAGCCGCAGGCGGCAATTGAAAATACTTCATTTCCATAACTTATTCGTTTTATATTAATACAAAAATAAGGGCATAATCATTTCTATTCCACCGAAAAATTGACAAGTAATCCTGAGGCGAGGCAGCCTGCCTTACAACTGCGCAACTGGAAGAAGGAAGGTTCTTATAAAATTTTACCGGATTTTTTGATACATTTGATCAGGAAAAATGGCGATCCTTCGCTGATATCCACTATTTCAACCAGGCCTGCTTTCGTAAAATCCGCAGTAACAGATTCCCTATCATAAAAATACATTTTCACACCCTCAATTATTTCGTAGCGGTTTTTGCTGATGAACTTGCCCGTACCGTAAACCTCAGCCTCTTTTGATATCGCGCTGAATACCATGCAGCCGTTATCAGCCAGCTGCGCGTAACAATTTTTGATGAGCTTTTCCCTTTCACTTTCATCAAGCAGATGGATCAATGCATGACAGAAAATTGCATCATAAACTTTATCATCAAATGGCATATCACAAACAGAGCCTTTGTAGATCTTCATTCCGCTGTTGAAATGTTTTAAGTACATATTAATTGCCGTCTGCGATATTTCTATACCCGTAACGCTCATTCCGCTATCAATAAAAAGCTGTGCGTTGCGGCCGTACCCTGCGCCGGGTATCAGCACGGTTTTCACCTTGTGCTGAAGAAAAAAGTCTTTTGCTAACCGTGCGGAATTACACGGTTCAAGTCCCCACATTTCACCTCTATCAACAAATGCAGTATCCCAGAATTCCGGTTTTTTGTTATCGTTCATGTTACAAATATAACGGTTTTGTTTTGCAGCAATTCCATAAAAAATATTGGCATTCAAAGGGTATAGTGTCCTTAGAAAAATAAATAAGAAAACAATAAGCTCTCCGAATGGGACTCTTCCTTCCTCCGCTTAGCGGGATTAAGGCGTGGCGTCACTACGCTCCTCAGAGTAGTGTCATCCCTGAATTCACCTTCAGCCACTTCTCTCTAGTCCTGTGGTCGGGCATAAGCTCGCTCATGCGCGCGTAAAAGCGCTTGGAGTGATCCTTAATTTCCAGGTGAACCAGCTCGTGTACAATAACGTAGTCGATCATCTCCGGCGGCATTATAACAAGCCTCCACGAGAAATTCAGATTCCCGCGCATTGAGCATGACCCCCAGCGCGTCTTAGCGCTGTTAATTTTTACTGATGCATACTGATAGCCGAATACTTCCGCTATTTCTTTCGTGCGGGCTGTTATGTGCCGTTTGGCGAACTGTTTATAGAACCACTCTATGTAATGTTTCGGCGCATCAAGGCATTTTTCGGTAATGCGCAGCTTACCTTCCGGAGTGAGAGCAATACGCGCTGTGCTGCCCGGAACGATCTCCAATGCATATGGTTTACCCGCAAACAGGAATTCTTCTGCGTTGACATATTGCTTAGGCTTATGTTTCGCTTTCTGCTCACTGAACTGCGCTTGCTTCTTTTCTATCCACCCGCGCTTTTCTTCTATGAAGCGCCGGGCGTACTCCATAGAAACACCATACGGTATCTTAACAGTAAGTGTAGCATCGCTGTTAACCTGCAGCGCCAGCGTTTTCCGTTTGGAGCGAATTATTTTATAGTTCATAATAAAAAATCAAAAGCTACTTCAACACAGAGAAACAGAGTCACAGAGAAAAACTCTGTATTATACTGTAATTCGTCTCCCCCTTACCAAGGGGGAGTGGGCTTTAGCCCGAGGGGGTCATACATAAAGTTTTAAGCACGAATTGGACAAAATTGATTAATTTGTTTCAGTCCATTTCTTAATAAAATCATTAAAGTCTTCCATTTGTTGTTTTAAAACTCCCAGTAACCCGCCAGTCCATTGCCCGTATGCTTTGCTTCCATCCATATTATACAGATTTTCCGGAAATGTTCTGATAGTATATGCCGGATTTTGAGATGAGTATTCTGAACCCAGTTGCTTAAAATAGGAGCCCTCAATCTTAAACTTGGGTTTGCCATTTAGACTCAAAATCACATAATCAAAATTACTGCTCTCAAGTGCTTCAGCATACTGCAAAAAAACTCTGAATATATCAACTGGTGCGAGACCACTAAACTCTTCAAGGCTGTATTCAATAGAACTGATATTAATATAGGAATCGTATGTTACTGATACTTTGATTCCCTTATTCCTGCTATCATTTTCAATAACTGTATTTAATGGCTCCTGAAGAGTAATGTAATTATAACCATAAATTACTACTATTACCAACAGAGGTAATAAAAGTAATACCCACAAGATTCTGCGGTTTTTTTTCTGGGGATGTTCAATTGTATTGAAATTCTGTTCCATAAAGATTTATTAATTTCAAAACAAAAAACTTTGTAAATTTCAAAAGCGTTTTTCGATACATTCAATAGTACAAATTTCACAATTTCAAAACAAATAAAAAAGGCTACTGTTAAAGTAGCCTTAAAGTGAATCAAATTTCCTTAACCTTTAGGGGGATAAGGATCATTACCGTAACTATTTCTGCTTTGAATTTTTCCGTCTTTACCAAGTATTACTAGTTCAGACTTTTGATTCTTAGCGATTTCTTTCGCAATAGCTTCTGCTTTTGTATCTGTTTTCGACGTGAGTTTATCGTTACCCTCACCCCGGACACCCCATCCATCTTTGTTTGGGACGACCCATTGATTTTTTTTCATAATTTTAATTTATTTTTTTGATTTTCTTACTAACTTCTTCTCCAATGTCCTTCTATCCAATTGTATTTTCGGGTTTTGTAATCATATCTCCAATGACCTTCTACCCATTCGCTTTTACCAATTGGCATTATCGGCTTCATTTTTGGAAGTTTATTAGGCGGTTTTATTGGCTTAATTGGATGAATTTTTTTAATTTTGAACATGATTTTTATTCCTTATACAATCACTTAAATGTGGTGATTTAAATGTTGTAAATTTATTCTTTAATAGTTATGTTACATACAGAAAAAGGTAAAAACAATTGGGTGATAAGCCCAATCTCACTTGACGATCAAATTAAGTTTCGTTTTTACCAGAAAACAAACCCCAAGTGCACCACCACTTGGGGTTTTTTATTTTATCAACTAATCCCTTTCATAATTTTTAAGAAAAAAAGCCACTGTACTTAAAGTACAATGGCTCTTCAAATTATTCATATTTATATTTAAGGCTCAAATTATCTTCTTTAATTCGTATTTAACTGCATCCTGAGGTATCGCCGCAGGTTATGCACTTTAGGCATGTGCCGTTGCGTACCATTGTAAGACTGCCGCATGACTGGCAGATATCGCCTGTGTAGCCTTTTAACTTCGCCTGCTTTATCTTATCAGCTTCTTTATGTGTGGTTGTCTCCTTTATTACCGCGGGACCCGTCATCTGTATCCCCAGCGCGCCGCCTGAAATGGTCTGCTGAGAACTCACAGCCGAAATATTCACATTTTGCGGCTGAACGTGCGGTGATGACTGCTCGCTTTTGATGGCGCTTTTGTTTGCCGGCTCATCAATAAAACGCTCTGAATATATTTCCTCATCCTCGTAATCTGTTTCTGTATCAAGCTTGCTTATGCTGTCAATCGGGCTCGTTCTCATTTCAGTTTCCTGGGAAATGTGCGAGAGATCATTGCGGCTTAAGTATGTTACTGCAAGCTCACGGAAGATATAATCAATGAGCGATGTTGTCATCTTGATATTGGGGTTACCTATAACAATGCCGTTTGGCTCAAACCTGGTATAAACAAATGCGTCAACAAACTCCTCTAATGGTACGCCGTGCTGTAAGCCCAGTGATACAGCTATAGCGAAGCAGTTCATTAAGCTTCTGAATGCCGCGCCTTCGCGGTGCATATCGATAAATATTTCGCCTAACTGGCCGTTTTCGTATTCGCCTGTTCTTAAATATACTGAATGTGTGCCAATTTTAGCCTTCTGTGTGTAACCGCGTCTGCGGAACGGCAGTTTGCGGCGTTTTGCAATGTATCGGTGAATGATACGCTCCGCAATGCGGATAATATCATTGGGTTTACTCATTGTATCGGCAATTTCTTCTGACTCATGCTCAAAGTTATCATCATCGCTTACTGAATTCAGCGGCTGTGATAGCTTGCTGCCATCACGGTAAAGCGCATTTGCTTTTATGCCAAGCTTCCATGAAAGCAGGTAAGCGTGTTTCATATCCTCAATTGAAGCCTCGTTGGGCAGGTTGATGGTTTTGCTGATAGCGCCGCTGATAAACGGCTGCGCTGCAGCCATAATTTTTATGTGCGCATCCGCTGAAATATAACGGGTGCCTTTTTTACCGCATTTATTGGCGCAGTCAAATACTGCGTAATGCTCTTCTCTTAAACTCGGGGCACCCTCAACCGTCATTGTACCGCAAACGTAGTCGTTTGCAGTGTCAATTTCATCCTTTGTGAAGCCCAGTGTTTTTAAGATGTTAAAATTGTAATCATCAAGCTGTTCATCTGTGAATCCAAGGGTATCTTTGCAGAAATCAGCCCCTAATGTGTATTTATTGAACACAAAATTAATATCAAACGCCGAGGGCAGTGATTTTTCAACCTGTGCAAGCACATCGGCAGTAAAGCCTTTTTCAGCCAGTGACTGCGGGTTAATGCCCGGGCATCCGATAATAGAGCCGTGACCGGTGCAGTATTTAACTATATCATGAATTTCGTTATCTGTGTAGCCAAGTTTCTTTAATGCGGGCGGAACTGATTCATTGATAATTTTAAAATATCCGCCTCCTGCAAGCTTTTTGAATTTAACGAGCGCAAAATCTGGCTCAACGCCGGTTGTATCGCAATCCATAACCAAACCTATTGTGCCGGTGGGTGCAATAACCGTTACCTGCGCATTGCGGTAGCCGTAACGCTCACCAAGATCAAGTGCCATATCGCTGTCTTCTCTTGCAGCGTGCAAAAGAGGCTCAGGGCAGTATCTTTTGTTTATTCCAACCGGAGTTATGGATAGACCTTCATACTCTTCGTTAGGAACGTTGTACGCAGCCCTGCGGTGATTCCTGATAACACGCAGCATGTTCTGTTCGTTATCCTTGAAGCGCGGGAAAGTGCCAAGCTCTTTAGCCATTTCTGCAGATGTTGCGTATGAACGCATATGCAGAATTGATGTTAGTGCTCCTGTGATAGCCAGTGCTTCCTGGGAATCGTACGGAATGCCCTGCATCATAAGCAGTGCGCCAAGATTTGCGTAACCTAAACCCAATGTACGGTAATCGTATGAAAGCTTCGCAATTTCTTTGCTTGGGAACTGCGCCATAAGAACACTTATTTCAAGTACAATTGTCCAAAGCCTTACTGCATGGCGGTATGCTTCAATATCAAGCTCTGCTTTATCTATATTGTAGAATTTAACCAGGTTTAAGCTGGCTAAATTACATGCTGTATCGTCAAGGAACATATATTCACTGCAGGGATTAGAGGCTTTAATTTCTCCGCCTGCGGGGCATGTATGCCATTCATTAATAGTAGTGTGATACTGCATACCGGGGTCAGCGCTAGCCCATGCGCTGAAAGCGATCTGATCCCAAAGGTCGCGTGCTTTGAGTTTTTTGCAAGCAACGGGATCTCTGCCTTCTTTTTTAGCTTTGCTAAGCTCAACTCTCCAGTAAAGATTCCACATTCCGTCATTTTCAACGGCTTTCATGAACTCATTGGTGGCTCTTACACTATTATTGCTGTTTTGCCCTGAAACGGTGAGATAAGCTTCGCTGTTCCAGTCAGTATCGTATGTTGGAATATGCACTTCTTTCACACCAAGCTTTGCCAGGTGGATAACTCTTTCTATATAGTTTTCAGGTATAAGTGATTTCCTTGCATCACTTATTGCTTTGGCAAGATGTTTGTTCTGTTTCCTGTCAAACGGGTCATTTTCTGGGTGAACTTCAAAGCACGCCTTTATAACATTATTTAAATGTATGTTCAGAAGTTTTGAGCCTGTTACCAGATCAGCTACTTTCTGCTCTTCAACAACTTTCCAGTTGATATATTCTTCGATATCCGGATGGTCAAGATCAAGCGTAACCATCTTTGCAGCGCGGCGTGTTGTACCGCCTGATTTAATTGCGCCGGCTGATCTATCGCCGATCTTTAAGAACGACATTAAGCCTGATGACTTTCCGCCTCCGCTTAATGGTTCATTTGCGCCTCTTAAGTTTGAAAAATTTGAACCTGTGCCTGAGCCGTATTTAAAAAGTCTCGCTTCGCGTACCCAGAGATCCATAATACCGCCTTCGTTCACCAGGTCATCACTGACGGACTGAATAAAACATGCATGCGGCTGGGGGTGTGTGTACGCGTCTTCTGATTTCGCAAGCTCGCCCGTTTTGCCATCTACATAATAGTGGCCCTGTGCGGGACCTGAAATACCATAAGCCCAATTTAAGCCCGTATTGAACCATTGCGGTGAATTTGGAGCCGCCATTTGCTGGGCAAGCATATAACAATGCTCATTATAGAACGCTAAAGCATCGTTTTCTGTGTTAAAATAGCCATATTTCCAGCCCCAATAGGTCCAGCAGCCGGCCAAACGGTTAAAAACCTGGCGGCTATCTGTTTCTGATAGATAGCGGTCTGATTCCGGGATATCCTTCATGGCATCCATATCAGGCTCACTTGCCTGCAGCCAAACGGGCATACCTTCTTCATGTACTCTTTTTAATACGCGTGGAATGCCTGCCTTGCGGAAATATTTCTGGGAAATAATATCGGTTGCAACCTGAGACCAGTGTTTGGGAACGACTATATCTATCATTTCAAAAACAATAGAGCCGTCGGGATTTCTTATTACAGAGGTACGTTTATCAAATTCAATTTTATCATACGGGTTATTGGATTCGCCAGCAAACAGTCTGTCTATCTTCATGCGGTAAGTAATTAAAAAATTTTCGGAATTCTTTTTATTAAAATTTAATTCATCGTTAACACGGAAGTAACATCTAAATTCTATCTTTTAAACCGTCAGGGTTTGGCTTCTTTTTTTGTACTAAAAAGCTTTCCTTATTTGACCTTGATTAGCTTTCGTTAACGATTGGAAACAAAATTAATAGAACAAAACTATAAATGCAAATTACATCGTAAGAAAATTTTTTGCCAAATTACTTGACAAGCCGTAAACCCTCTTGTACAGGCAGTTTCTAAAATCAGGAAAAATTTTGGCATGAAAAATATTTTTTTTGGCAGGGGAATTGTTGTTGTTTTGCATGGATATCTGTCAAGAAATCACTTGACCTCAGTCGTTTTGATTTTAGAAAATAATTTTGTAAAGATTTTTGGAGTCCAAAAAAAAATTGTCAAAATTTTCCATGCTCTGAAGAAATGTTCTGCCGGAATATACTATACTGAGTAAAATTTTACTTTCGCAAAAAAATTATCTACAGAAAAAAATTTTACAGATAAAAAATATTTTTAAAGCAGATCAAAATAATACAACCGGAAAATTTAAAAAGTTGACATCTAATATCTAAAGCGGCTCCGGGGCATCATCAAAATGCCGGTATTTGCCAAACACTTTTCCCAAATAATAAACAACAGGGATAATGATCCTCTTAACAAAGAAGGGCATTAAAGGCAGGTCATATTCACTTTTATACCTGTGAATAAGATAAGCCGCGACAAACAGCTCCGGCTGAGGCTTCCCTGACTTTTTCTGGGCTGCAAATATGCCGGAAAGGTAAAAAATTATAGTATTAGCGGGTTTTATGTACCCTATACAGTGTAATTCGGTATTGCCTGAATTCAGAAATTTGTGAGCAACGCCTCTTTTAAACAGAGCGGTATCTCCGGCACGGGCTATTTTAGGCTCTTCACCAAGTACCTGGTAGGTCATTTCTCCCGATACGACGGTAAGCTCTTCATCCTGCAATAAATGTGTATGCATCAGCGGACCCGCACCGGGTTTTACAAAATTTTCAGCTATTATTTTTTCTTCACCATCTTCAATCACTGATGATTTAAAAATGAGTTTTTCACCCAGCCCGTTTTCGATTATTACAGGATAGTTATATTTCATTTTTTAAAATATGTTTAATACTTCATTACAAAAAAAAATTTACAAATATAACTTTAATTCACATCTTTTCAATGAAAATAATTGATGGATTATATTCATAAAAAAACCCGCTCTTTGGCGGGTTTTAAATTGAGATGCTGAAAATATTTTATTTAATAAGTACCATTTTTTTAGTTGATGTAAATACTCCGGCAGTTAAAACATAAAAATAAACACCGCTGGGGTAATTCGCAGCGTTGAAGTCGTAATTATAAGTACCGGCATTAAGCGATTCATTGACTAAAACGGCAATTTCATTGCCTGCTGGGTCATAGATCTTAAGTATCACATTTGATGACTTCGCTACATCAAACCTGATATTGGTCACAGGATTGAACGGGTTCGGATAATTCTGCTCAAGAGAATATTCCGCCGGAATTTCAGTGCTTATGGGAGTAATTCCGATTGGTACACATCCGTTCGAGAGCAGCAAACTGGCGCGGGGTCCGCTGATTGCTGCATTCATTCTTACAGATTGCCCCAGTGTGAACAAATTCATACATGCATCGTTGGAATAATCCATATAATTCATGAACATAACACCCGGTCCGACTGGCTGGCAGGCATCTACCTGGGGAAATGTGGGGCACCCTGTATTCTCCGGTCCCTGAAGAGGAGTATCTGCTACAAGGTCATCCTGATTGCAGTCTGGTTCATCACCCCAAATATGGAATAAATTGAACCAATGGCCAACTTCATGGGTTACTGTTCTGCCTTTATCGTACGGGGGATTTACAACCCCGGTTGTACCAAAAGCTGAAAAAAGATTGACTGTTCCGTCTGTTTGAGGATTTCCGCCCGGGAATTGCGCATATCCTAAAAGACCGCCGCCCAGGTTACAGGTATAGATATTCAGGTATTTATCCCTATCCCAGATATCATGTCCGCCCTGAGCAGTGAAAAATATGCGCTGGTCACTTGAGCCATTGAACGAGGTTATACTTGTTGATGTACGTGTTATTCCTGTAGTAGGATTTCCGTTTGGATCGCGCTGGGCGAGGCAAAATTGTATCTGGGTATTAGCACCAATGGGTTTCCATACGGCCGGTGTCTGATTTGTATCTGAATTAAGCCTGGCGAAATCTTTATTTAAAACTGCTATCTGCGAAAGTATCTGCGCATCAGAAATGTTCTGCTGGGCAGTATTATAAACCACATGCACAACAACAGGGATAGTTACAAGCAGTCTGCCTTCTGAATGGTTATAGTTCTTTGTATACTCTTCAATTCTTTCTCTGTTTTTCCTGAATTCAGGGAATTGCTGCATCTGAAGCTCATTGAACTCAACAGTACCGCATGTTCTTTCTTTTTGGAGAGTGACTGGTGAATTAATTTCATCACCCAAATAACTGTACCCGGTAAAAAGTAAAGAAAAGCATGCAAATAGAAAAACGTAATTAAACGCAGTTTTTAAATAATTTTTCATATAATTACTTTAATTAATAAAATGATTGGTAAAGATAATTCAAAAAAAATGAATAACCAAATAATTATATTTTAATAGCTTAGGAATAAAAGCGTCCTTTAGTGCGGACGCTTTACTTCAAAAGAAAAGCTAAATTGGTTATGAAAACCATCCGGCTACCGTGCCTAGAGTATCTGAAACGAAATCATTAACATTATCAACTGCTTCTTCAACCAGATCCTGAGCCTGCCTGCTGGTTTCCTCAACAGATTCCTTCATATCTTCTACCGCATTTTCAATTCCCATAAAGAGATTTATCATCTCCTGCCCGAATTGGTCAAGTATTGTATTGGGGTCATTTTCATTCAAGAACTCTTTCAGCCGCTTTCTTAAAATTACAGGATCAGAATCTTCGAACATTTTATAGAAAAGTTCATTGTTTGTTTTTCTGAGCCAGTTATTCCAGTCCTGTCCGCTAAAAGTACTGAGGGAAGGAAGTGTAGCGGTATCCAGAAGTCTTTCAACATTCAATATACCTGCTCCGCTTTCATTTGTATTCCATCCCGCCGGTACAGTTGCTGTATTCTGAATATGTTTTAAAAATAATTCCTGCAGAACTGCCCGTCCATTCAAACCATTTATCAAGTTTGGCTTTCCGTAACGCTGAAGCCATAAAGCTGCAGCGCCTGCGGTTAATGCTGTAGAAAAGGAGCAGCCATTTCCTTTCCCGTCAATTATCTCCCTTCTGTTGGGTGAAGAATCATCCCAGTAAGCAGACCATACTTTTTCTCCTGGTGCAGAAATTGCTATTTTTTTATCTTTCACACAATCAGCCCATGGCCTGTTCAGGTCGTTAGAGGCCCCAACAGCAATGCACTCAGGATAACCGGCGGGGTAAACCAGAAATGGCCAATACTGCCCCGCTGCTGCAACAACTATGGTATTATTATACACAGCATGAGCTACAACGCATTCAAGAAC
>JAUQWQ010000176.1 GCA_030835085.1 Ignavibacteria bacterium | reverse complement strand
TCCTCGCCGATCTCGCCACGCTCGCCCGGAACAGCGTCCGCCCCGTCGGCGCCGACGACACCGCCTGTTTCGATCTGCTCACCACCGCGACTCCGCTCCAGCGCGAAGCCCTCGACCGGCTCGGCTCCATCGGGCGCACGTCGCCAGAACGTACGTCCTCCCGCCGCCTCAACCCCGCGAATCGAGAACGCTTCCTCGTTTCACGGCCGGGAACTTCGGGTTAGAGACGAAGCGTCGGCCGAGCCGTCGATCAGAAGAGCCGCAGGTCACCGCCGTCGACGTCTTCGAGAAGCTCGGCGATGCGCTCTCGAAGGCGTTCGATTTCGCTCGCGGTCAAGCCGAGCTGGAGAGTCTCCCCGTCGAAGAAGACCCCCGCCCCTGGAGCTCTCGGAGCGGTCCGTGGTGCGTGCCGGAAGATGCCGTCCACGCCGCGCCGCATCTCGACACCCACCGCGAGCGAGTCGAGGGCGCCCGGAGCGAGCGAGCGGAGCCGCTCGATCGGAGCGCGGCGCAGGGCGGGAACTCGGATCGAGTTCCAGTTGCGGACGAAATAGTTGAAGAGGATCGGGTCGAACGCGATTCCGTTGTCGATGCTGTACACGCGCCGACCGCTGGGATCGTTCGACGCGAGGAAGTTGTTCGAACGCCCGTCGCGATGGTCGATCAGGTAGGTCACGAGATTCAGATCGGCCACGTGCCCGGCGTAGACCGGATCTCTCGCGAAGTGCTCGGGCTCGTAGATCCGCTTCGGGCAATGGACGTCGTGAAGCCAGAGCTCCGCTTCGCCGAGGACACACGCCGAGCCTTCCGGGTTCGACTCGGGTCGCAAAGCGTCGCCGAACGATTCGATCGGAATGCAGCGAAGCACCGTCGTCGGGATCGGGTGGTCGGGAGGGTCGAGGACGAGCCGCTGCACCTGGTACGCGGCGATCCCCTTGCGCGGCGAATGGTTGAACCCGTCCATCCCGCTCGGCACGGGCTTCCACTTCACCTCGATCTCGACGCCGTCCTCGAAGCGGAGCGCGAGGCGCCGCGCTCCCGTGACGCCACCTTCCACGGGCTGGTCGGAGAAGACCGTGACGGGCGAGGACTCGAGCCGCGTGACGAGCCGATCCTCTTCGCCGCCGCTGCGAAGATCGAGCGATCCGCGTGCCACATCGGCGGCCGCCAGGCCGGCCACTACGAGCGCAACGAGGAGACGCCACCGCATGCGAGAACTCCGGATGCCGATACGGATACACGAATCGGCAGCTCCTCGGAAAGTGGAGAAAGCGTGAGGCGCCGCGTAGTCTTCGCGCCACGCAGAAGGCCCCCGAAAGGAACGCATGAGCCCGAGAGCCCTCGTCACCGGAATCACGGGTCAGGACGGCGCCTACCTCGCCAGGCTCTTGCTCGAGGGCGGCTACGAGGTCTACGGGGCGCACCGCAGGAGCGCGACCCTCAATCTCTGGCGCCTCGAGGAACTCGGCATCGAGCGCGAGGTTCGCCTCGTCCCGCTCGACCTGATCGAGTTCACGAACGTCCTGCGCACGATCGAGAAGGTGGCTCCCGACGAGCTCTACAACCTCGCCGCGCAGAGCTTCGTCGGGCTCTCCTTCGAGCAGCCGATCTACACGGCGGACGTCGACGGCATCGGCCCGCTGCGTCTGCTCGAAGCGCTCCGCACCGTGAGGCCAGAGTGTCGCTTCTACCAGGCCTCGACGAGCGAGATGTTCGGCAAGGTCCAGACGATGCCTCAGGACGAGCGGACTCCCTTCTATCCCCGCTCGCCGTACGGTGTCGCGAAGCTCTCGGCGCATTGGGCGACCATCAACTACCGGGAGTCGTGGGGGGTCTTCGCGTGCTCGGGGATCCTCTTCAACCACGAGTCGCCCCTGCGCGGGAGCGAATTCGTGACGCGCAAGATCACGACCTCGCTCGCGCGGATCAAGCACGGGAAGCAGGACGTCCTCGAGCTGGGGAATCTCGATTCGCGTCGCGATTGGGGCTTTGCGGGCGATTACGTCGAAGCGATGCACCTCATGCTGCGCCGAGCCTCTCCCGAGGACTTCGTGATTGCGACCGGCGAGACGCACTCCGTCGCCGAGTTCGTCGAGCGCGCCGTCGAGCTCTGCGGCTGGAAACCGGCCTTCGAGGGAGAGGGCGAGTCGCGACGATGCGTCGATCGCAGCTCCGGCCGCGTGCTGGTACGGGTCAATCCCGAGTTCTACCGGCCCGCCGAGGTCGAGGTGTTGCTCGGCGACGCATCGAAGGCGCGAGAGGCTCTCGGCTGGACTCCGCGCGTCTCGTTCCCGGAGCTGGTCGAGTCGATGGTGCGTGCCGACCTCGATCGCGTGGCCGCCGGCAGGCCGCTGCTCTAGGAGACCGCCGCGAGATCCGAGGCGAAGAGGGGCG
>JAUQWQ010000175.1 GCA_030835085.1 Ignavibacteria bacterium | reverse complement strand
AATATAAATACAGGTTATGCTTGCGGGGGAAGCGGGGGAGGGACGACTTATTTAAGTAAAACCACTAACGCAGGTTTAAATTGGTTTTTAGTAAATAGTCCTTCGGCAGAAAAATGGGATGATATGAGTGTGTTAAATAATGATACTATTTGGTTAGTAGAATCAGAAAATCTAACAGGCGGCGTATTTAAGACCACTAACGGCGGTACAAACTGGATTGTGAATAATACCATAAAGCCTGATAAGATATATATGTATAACAGCAGAATAGGTTTTAGCAGCAGAGGAAATACTTTTTTATATAAAACAACGAATGGAGGATTGAACTGGAATATAATAACGGGTACAACAGGTTTTACAGATATGAAATTAGTTGATACATTAACAGGCTGGAAATGCAGTAATATAAACGGGACACCATATTTTGATAAAACCACAAATGGCGGATTGAACTGGTTTAACCAGGTATTACCCACTGGCGGGATAATACTTTCTGCGGCGGTTTCAAGTATTTCAATTTTGAATAGTGATACTGTTTGGGCAGCCGGCGGAGAAGCATTTTATGGTGCAGGGCAGTTCAGGGGGATCTTATTCCGCACAACAAACGGCGGTAATAACTGGTTATTTAATGTACCTGATACAACTATACATTTAGCAGCATACTCACATGTACAGTTTATAAATAAAAGAATAGGCTGGGCATACAATTCAAACGGCGGTATCCATACAACCAATGGAGGAGATACAACTTTTATAACAGGATTGCAGCAAATTAGCAGTGAAGTACCAAAGGAGTTTATGTTATTTCAGAATTACCCGAATCCATTCAACCCAACTACAAATATCAAATACCAAATATCAAAGAACAATTCATATGTTAATTTGGAAGTATATGATATAGTTGGCAGAAGTTTAAAAATGCTTATAAATCAAAAACAGAATGCAGGAATATATAAGGTAGATTTTGATGGAAGTAAATACGCATCAGGTGTATTTTTTTACAAATTAACAGTGACTTCCGGAAAGGAGGTATTTGCAGAAACAAAGAAGATGTTGTTGATAAAATAACGAAGTTTTTTAATCAACCTTGTTTCTAAGGCTGATCAAATGACGATCGTCATTTAATCAGAAATCCTGACTTTTCCTGTTGTTAGTGCCTGACTGCTGCGGCTGTTTATCACCTGCAACTATAATTAAAAAAGCCGGCTCAAAATGTGAGCCGGCTCATTATAAAACTATAAAATTTATCACTTACAAATACTTATTTATCAAACTCAAAAAATCAGCTTTGCTTCTGGAACCCATTATTGCCTCAACAACCTTGCCGTTCTTATCTATGATGTATGTCTGCGGCACAACGTTCTGGTTCTGCCCTGCTGATGTCATATACTTTGCCACAAGCTCGTTGGGTTCAAATACAACCGTGTATGAAAGGTTATTTGATTTAAGGAAATTATTCAGCACCTCCTGGTTATCATCCACAGATACGCCAATCATCTTGAAATCTTTATCTTTTAATTCAGTTGATAGTGTCGAAAGGTCCGGCAGCTCTTTCCTGCACGGGGGGCACCATGTTGCCCAGAAGTTCAGTAAAATTACTTTACCTTTGTAATCGCTAAGCTTCATTTCTTTGCCGTTCTCATCCCACTTAAAATCAACCATCTCGTTTTTGGTCACATCTTTATCAACATCCTTCACAACAAACGAGCTGCCTGAGGCGGGTTTTGTATCCTGCTTCTGCTGCTGCTGAGTATTCTGTTTATTATCCTGCGGCTTTACATCAGTCTTTTCAGTTGTTTTTGAACAATTAAAAGAAACTGCTGCGGCCAGTATTGCTGCTAAAAGTACCCGTTTCATTGAAATATTTCTTATTTATCTTTCTTAAAAAAATTCTATTTATTGAACCTTGTGAATGTTGTGTACATTTCCTGCTTGGGCATTGTTGTCATAGAGGCACAAACATTGTTTTCCTTGTACCAAAGTGTCATAGTACAGTCGTTTTCATCAACTTCATCGCACATGTAAAACTGCGCCTTTGTTATTTCCTTTTGTACATCATCGGGCAGATCAACGCTCTTTTTATTTAACGCTGAAATTGGCACCTGCATAATATATAACATAGAGCCGTCATTGTTCTTGTAAATAATATGAGCAAGCTCCTGTCCTTTATATTCATTGCAAACCACGCCTGCTATCTGGTAATTTTCAATTACGGGCACGTACGGATCGAAGTGCGCTTTTTCCATCACGTATTTTTCAACTTCGGCTGCATTGCTAGAAGTAAGCTGCGGCTTAACATCTCCCTTTAATACTTTATGGAAGCTGTTAACTGCCTGCACCATTAAGCTTGATTCTGTGCCGGTTAGAATATACGGATTGCGTGTTTTTTTACTGCCTGAAAATACAACGAGTCCCCCGATAATAACAAATGCCAGAACGGCAAATGCATATCTTGGAACGCCGATGAATTTTTCGGTGAAAGATTCTTTTAATGATTGCCAGAATGAGGGATATTCAGCTTCAGCCGCGGATGTTATACCGTGACTAATTGAGGCTGTACTGTATTTTTTTTTAGAATCAGCTATCATGTTATCAATTGATAACATCACTTTCTGATATGTTGCTTTTGGAAGCTCCGCTTCAGGTAACCTTGATCTTAATAACTCTTTTGTAAGAACTTCCGCTTTGTATTTCGCACTAAGCTTCTGATCTTTGCTTAAAAGGTCTTCTATTTGTTTCTTTGTTTCAGGATCTGTAATTTGGTTATCTGCATAAGATGAAATTAATTCATCTATGTTAAAAGTAGTAGTATTTAGACCCATAGGCATAGTATTTGATGGTTTTTGATAATAACAATTTTCTCCTTTTTAGATCCGGTTAAACCCTTATGGGAAGCAGGTTTAAAAGACCTACGCCATTGATTCAACCGAATAGCCCCTGGACTTTGCGTAGTCCTGAAGCTTTTTCTGTAATATTTTTCTTCCCCTGTGAAGGCGGCTTCTTACTGTACCTATCGGCACATCAAGGAACTCAGCTATTTCTTCATAGCTTAATCCTTCAAGGTCACACAGTATTACAACCGTTTTATAATCATCCTGCAGTGAATTGAGAGCATTCATTAATTCATCATCAAGCAGGTTCGAGAACACCTTGTGTTCCAGATCGTTCGGATCAACTACATCATCTCTTATTGAGTCGTAAAAGTTCTGTACATCTTCATAATCAACTTTTGATGGCTCTTTTTTAGTCTTGCGGTACTTGTTGATATAACAATTCTTCATTATCCTGAACAGCCACGCTTTGCAGTTAGTTCCCCGCTCAAACTTGTGGAAAAACCTGAAAGCGCGCATATAGGTATCCTGTACCAGGTCATCAGCTTCAAGCTGGTCACCTGACATCCGAAGTGCGTAATTATACAGTATTTTCATGTGAGGAATTGCCTCGGCTTCAAAGTCCTTTTTACGGGCATCAAGCTCAGCAGGACTTAATTTATCCAGCGGGTTATCTTCACCCATTGATTCATCAGCATCAATATCCTCATCATTTACGGGCAGATTTTCGGGCTCTGGTAAGTTCTGTGTTGTATTAATATCTTTCTCGTGTTTTGAGTTATCTTTTTTCAACAATTTCCCTTATTTTTAGTTCATTAAATTAAGCAATTTAATGCACTATTTCAAGTTGTCAAATTTCCGTTAACTTACTTAAAATAGTTACTTCTTAATATGATAAAATTTTCCTCAATTTGGTGTAAATATTTGTAAAATTGATAAAATAATTACATCATTTAGCTAACACTTGTTAGGCAAGAAACAAAACTTTATTATTTAAGTTTAATGGTGTAACAACTATATATACGTAATATGAAGACATTTATTTTATATCTGATGCTGGTATTTTTTGTTTCAGATTGCCGCCCGGCAAACTCACCTGCTGTAATGGATAAACCAACCCATCCCGTCACCGGTTCTGACAGTGTGAATATTAACTTTACAGCACGTATAAACGAGTTAAAGCGTTCGCTAAGTGATGATTTTATCGTCAAGGAGCATTCATATTTTGTAATAGCCAGTAATCTGAGTGAGACGGAAACCGAAAAGATATTGAACAGCACAATTGATAAAGCCGTTGAGTGCTTTTACAACGATTATTTTTCCACAAGACCCGGTGAAGCTACAACAATTTTCCTTTTCAAAGATGATAAAACATACAGGTACTGGGCTAAGACTCTTTACGATGATGATGACCTCTCAAAATACGGATATTACAAGCCATCAGAAAAAACAATGCTTATGAATATCAACACCGGCACAGGAACGCTTGTGCATGAAATGACACATGCGCTTGCGCGGTATGACTTCCCCGATATCCCTTCATGGTTCAATGAGGGCTTGGGCTCGCTTTACGAAAGATGCTCGCTGAACAACAAAACCATACTCGGCTATGTTAACTGGCGCCTGCCGGCGCTGCAGGATGCCATTGCCGATAAAAGCTACACTTCAATTGAAAAGCTGATGAAAACCAACTGGGAAGAATTCTATGGTGACGGAAGCGACGTGAATTATTCACAAGCCCGTTACCTGTGCATGTACCTGCAGGAGCAGGGCCTGCTTAAAAAATATTACAAACATTTCCGCGATGCATACAATACAGATAACACCGGCATTTCGCAAATGGAAAAGATTACGGGCAGATCAATAAGCGAGCTTGATGCAGATTATTTGGCATGGGTAAAGACTTTGAAGTACGAGTGAAGAAAAGCTGATTTTCCCTCACCCCCTAACCCCTCTCCCGAAGGGAGAGGGGAGTCAAACCCAAAATTTCAAGGAATGTCCCCCCTCTCCTTTTAGGAGAGGGGACGGGGGTGAGGTTGTAAACTTCTTTTAACTTGAAATACCCCTTCTTTTTCGGGATATTTGCATAATAACTAGTGTTCCCCGTCGTTGGTCTTGCTGACCAACGACAGAAAACAAAAATCTCATTCCCTCCAAAGGAGTCCTTCGGACAAACTCCGGTTTGGGAATGCAATAACTTTAAAATCTTATTTTTATTGAATAAGCTAAAATTTGCAATAATAGGCTGCGGCAGAATAGCAATGCGCCATGCGGAAATAATAAACAGCATTGCAGAGCTTACCGCTGTATGTGATACTAAACCCGGACGCGCAAACGAGTTTGCGCAAAAATTCTCAGCTAAGCCTTACACAACAATCGAAGAATTGCTTGAAAAAGAAAAAAATATCGATGTTGTATCCATTTGCACACCCAATTCATTTCATTCAGCGCATACCATACTTGCACTAAATGCGGGCATGAATGTACTTTGCGAAAAACCTATGGCAATAAGCGTAAGTGAGTGCAACAAGATGATGATAGAAGCCGATAAATCAGGCAAGGATCTTTTTATTGTTAAACAGAACCGCTTCAATCCGCCCGTCGCCGCGCTTAAAGAAGTTATAGATTCAGGGAAGTTGGGAAATATACTAAGTGTTGAGCTCAACTGCTTCTGGAACCGCAATGATGAGTATTACAGGCAATCAGACTGGAAGGGCAAAAAAGCAATTGATGGCGGAACGCTCTTCACACAGTTCTCGCATTTCATTGATCTGCTCTATTGGCTTATCGGTGATTTTAAAACTTTAAACGGAATAGGCAGGAATTTCATTCATAACGAGCTGGTTGAATTTGAAGATACAGGTGTTGTTGTTGGTGAATTCACAAATGGAGCTTTATGCACTATCAATTATACGGTCAACAGCTATAAGCAAAACATGGAAGGCTCAATTACTGTATTCGGCAATAATGGTACAGTTAAGATAGGCGGTCAGTATTTAAATGTACTTGAATACCAGTCAATAGACGGATTTAGAATAGAAGGACTTCCCGCTTCGCGGCCCGCCAATGATTATGGCTTCTACCAGGGCTCAATGAGTAACCACGAAAAGGTGTATGAGAATGTTATTGATGTTTTGACAAAAGGGGGCACAATAGCAGCCAATGCTTTTGAGGGAATGAAAACCGTTGAGATAATTGAAAGGATATATAAGAGTATGGAGGAAAGTAAATAAAATGCCAAATTCCAAAGCTCAAAATAGATTACGTTTCCCAAACTGGAGTTTGGGAAACAGGAAACTAAATTAACAATTACATCTCATGCTTTCCGTTCTTACATTTAATTCAAACAACGTAATAAAAACGGCCTATGAAAAACGGCGTTGAAAAACTTGAGAACGCAATAAATAGGTGCAAAAAATCTGTTTGAGTCACGCAAATCGCACCTATGGTGCGTATCAAGCGTGACGAGCCGAAGGACTTAATCTGCTTTAGCAGAGGAAGTTTATTTTTTGCAGCTAATGCGTTCGAAAAGTTTTAGCTGTTTTTCATCAGCCTTGACTTTTTTGGTTCTTTTTGTGTCAAGACAAAAAGAACATTAAAACTAATTTTGAATGCTATAATAGTTACAATTTTTTTAATGTATATTTCGTTTCCCAAACTGGTCCGCCCCGGAGGTTTGGGAAACAGATAATTGATTTCTCCCTCACCCCCAATCCCCTCTCCCGAAGGGAGAGGGGAGTCAAACCCAAAATTTCAGGAATGTCCCCCCCTCTCCTTGTAGGAGAGGGGGACGGGGGTGAGGTTTCAATACTCATTCTCTACAGCAGGCTTCGCCTTTCGTATACCAAACTCCGGCGGAATATCACGCAGGAACTCAAAATACCGTACCAACTGGTAAGTCAATTTATCTATATTGAATTTCCTTACTACTTCCTCATTTGCAATAGGCATCATACGTTTTGTATAAAGCTCATAGTATTCAATTATCAGTGTGGCAATATCTTCAGGTTCATCCGGTTCGCATATCCTCACTGCGTCATAATCGCGCATAAGCTGCTTCGCAGCGCCATCCGGCACACAGGCAAGTATTGGCTTGCGTACGCCAAAGTACTCGGCAAGTCTTACCGGCGCAATTACTTCATCACCAACACCTTTATCAATCATAAACCATAACACATCACTTGCCATCAGGTATTTAATCGATTCAATGTGATCAACATACCCGGGATTTATTACCGAGTCTGATACATTATTTTTTTGTATAAGCTTCAGATTTTCCTTTGAAAGTCCCCCGATGAAACACGCTTCTATCTTCCCGCGCATTTCCGGCTTTTTTTCAAAAGCCAGGCGCATGCCTTCAAAAAAGTATTTCGGGGTAACCAGGTCAAAGAAGTTTCCCGAAGTTGTGAAACGCATTTTGGGTTTTTCCGGCAACGGACCCTCAGCTGCCAGCTTCAGGTCATCATTATCATATCCATGATGAATTATATTAATATCCTCATGCCTCAGGTAATCATACTCCTCAATAAGGTATTCCTTTATCCTTCGGTTAGTTGTGATTATCTCATCTGTTACCTTGATCACTTCCTGCTCAAGCTTTAAGTTGCGCAGGCGGTGATACCCCATGGGGTAATAAGCGCCTGGTGAGTGCAGCCATGAATCCTGGTAATCGGTAACAAGGGGAATTTTGAATTTCTCCTTTAATTCACCCGCTGCAATAAGCGCCGTGAACGAAGGACCGGTAGCGTAAATTATTTCAATTTTATGTGACTCAATAATTTCTTTGCCAAGCTTCACAGCTTTATTAATCCAGCTTCTGTGTTCATCGGGCTGTTTGCGGTAACGGCTGAGCTTGCGTTTTAAAATTCTCGGACCTTCATTCGGAAGATCTTTCAGCTTTCTGCCGGTAAGCAGATTATTACCGCTTCCGGGTGTTCTGTATACTTTTATTCCGCATGATTCCGATTCCCTGAGCAGGCTGTTATCCCTGAAGTAATATGACCTTGGGGTTGATGTAAGCACGATAGGCTCCCAGCCGTAATTTCTGAAATACTTGCTGAACTTAAGCGGGCGCAGTACACTCCCCTTGCCCAACGGTGGATAATCATGCGTTATTACTAAAACTTTTTTCAAATATATATTCTTTGAGATTGCATTGACTATATCAATGCTGATTTACAATTAGATTATTATCAGTTCTTTGGGTGATTTATTCAGAACATCGCATCCGCCGGCTTTGGTAACCACATCATCTTCTATCCTTACGCCCCCAAGCCCTTCAATATAAATACCCGGCTCTATTGTAAACACTACGTTTTCGGGTATTGTCATATCCATCCTCTGGCTAACGCTTGGCATTTCGTGAACTTCTATTCCAAGCCCGTGACCTAAACCGTGCCCGAACTTTCCTTCATAACCGTGTGAGTTTATAAAATCACGTGATATTGTATCCAGGTCTTTTGTAACTGCTCCAGCTTTCGCAGCTTTAACAGCAAGCAACTGTGATTGAAGTACTACATCATATATCTTTACCATTTCATCGCTCTTAGGCTTGCCAACAGCTATTGTTCTGGTCATATCACTGCAGAAACCTTCATAGATACATCCAAAATCCAGGGTGACCATCTCACCTGACTCGATCACCTTTTGGCTTGCCATACCATGCGGAAGCGCTCCGCGCCAGCCGCTTGCAACTATGGGGTCAAATGAATCCTTTTCAGCACCGTATTTTTTATGCCAGTATGAAATTTCCGCAGATACATCGCTCTCCTTCATACCCGGTTTGATAATTTCAAGCAGCTTAGTAAAAACCCTGTCAGTTATTTCACATGCGGCTTTTATTTTTGCTATTTCATCGGGTGTTTTTATCATTGTAAGCTTTTCAATTCTTTCAGGTACGCTTACAAAATTCACACCCGGCAGTGATTCCTTCAATTGTTCAAGCTGGTGAATTGTTAAATGGGTCGATTCAAAACCGATATTAACCAGCTTCGCATTAAGTATCGTTTCTTTTATTTTTACCGCAGGTGAAAAATTGACCTCAATTTCAAAACCCTTAACCTGTTCGGCTGACTGAGTCTTATAACGGAAATCTGTGAAAAAATAATTTTTATCTTTTGTAATTATAATGTACGCTGAAGAACCCGAGAATCCGCTTATATAACGAATATTTGGTATGTGCGTAATGTATATTGCATCCAGATTTAATTCAGTAAGGAATCCTTTAATAATTTCTATTCTTGACATTTTCTGTTGTTTTTTTCCCTAAAAAACGGGCACTTCTGTTAAGTAATTGTTAATTTTAGCCTAAACAGTAAAAATACTCAAAAATTTAACGCTAATCAATCAAAAAAATAGTCGGGTTAACAACCCGACTTTTAGCGTAAAACATAAATATTTAAACCACTTACAAATTTTTTATTTAACCAAAATCATCTTCTTTGCCTGCATAAAGCTGCCGGAGCTTAATTGATAATAATACACTCCGCTTGGAAAACTACCTGCATCCCATTGAATATTATAAATTCCCTGCCGGAGTTCTTGTTCAACTAAAACCTGAACTTCTTTTCCCAACATATCGTATACAGCAAGCTTCACTGATCCGGATTCTGCGATCCGAAATCCGATATTTGTAACCGGATTAAACGGGTTCGGGTAATTCTGCTCCAGTGAATATTCATCAGGAATAACATTTGATATGGGCTCTATTCCGATTGCGCTTACATTGTTATATTGCCAGGTATCCTTATATAAAGAGTCTCCTTCGCCGCCGAAAATTATCATTCTATCCTGGGATGAAATATAAACAGCGGTATGGCCCCACCGTGCCGCCGGCACTGATGAACCGGGGTTAATATATTCCCACGAATTTTCTGACATTCTGTATTTCCACATATCGTTCCTTGCAGATGTACCCAGACCGCCAAAAATAATAATATTCCCTCCCGAGTAATAAATCATCGTATTCCAGAACCTTGCGGGCGGCTTTATTGCCGGAGTAATATTTGCCCACTGGTAATTGCTTAATGTGCATTGCCAAATATCATCCAGCGGTCCGGTATCCTGTCCCCCGTAAATCACGAACCTTCCAAGATCATTTGCGTAAACTGCCGAGTGCAGGCAGCGTTTAGGAGGATGCACAGAACTTGTTCTATCCTGCCAAAGTATATTTACCGCGTCAAAAGTCCATGTATCATCAAACCTGCCGTTTGTTGTAAAACCGGCAAAGGTTGTTATCATTCCCGAGACAGGTTCGAAAACCGATGCTGTACCGTATCTCTTAAGCGGCACACCGCTGGCATTGCCATCCGGCCACAATTGAGACCAGCTGTTGGATGCAAAACTGAATTTCCATACATCGTTATAGACTGCGGATGAAACACCCTGCCCTGACCACATTATCATTGCATTTGCGTTCTGATGGTAATGGAGGTTATGTGTGTATCTTGCATGGGGATTGGGTCCGCCGTTTGGCATGATCTGCATCCAGGAGTTGTTCATAAGGTTCAGGCTCCATATCATATCGGAAGGCTCTCCGGCTGCATTCCTCCCTCCAAATACAATCATCCTGTTGCCCAGAGGGTCATAAATTGCTGACGCATTTTTTAAATGCGGCACACTGCCTGAAGTGTTTATTCTTGACCATTGCGTTAACAAAACAGAATCAGCTAACACTATGTAAAATAACACTATAAATATAACGTGTTTTGGTATCCCCATTATTATAAATCAATATAAATATCGTAATTAAAGTTTCTTAAATAAACTCATAAGGATATACGCAAATTCCACCCTTTTGGATGAAAGAAATATAACAGGATAAAGAAGAAAGGACACATTTTCAGTGTCCTTTTTCTTTCAATTAACTATAATGTAACCAAGAATCTATATCTTATAACGCTTTTACTTCAGTAACTAATTTCTGCAATGATGCTTTTGCATCACCAAATAACATACGGTTGTTCGGATAGTAGAACAGCTCGTTATCAATACCTGCGTAACCCGCTGCCATTGAGCGTTTCATAATTATCACGTTAGCTGATTTATCAACATCAAGTATCGGCATTCCGTATATCGGGCTGGACTGGTCATGCCTTGCAGCAGGATTTACAACGTCATTTGCACCGATAATAATGCTTACATCCGTATTAGGCATTTCGCCGTTTGCATCTTCCATTTCAAGAAGCTTATCATACGGAACATCTGCTTCTGCAAGAAGCACGTTCATATGACCCGGCATTCTGCCTGCAACCGGGTGAATAGCGTATTTAACTTCAACGCCTTTTTCTTCAAGAAGTTTTTCAAGCTCATGGCAGGTATGCTGTGCCTGTGCAACAGCAAGTCCGTAACCCGGAACTATGAATACTTTCTTTGAATAAGCCAGTAATACTGCTGCATCAGAAGCTGAAATTTCTTTAACGGTACCCTGCTGTTTATCGCCGCCAACTGCGCCGCCGGCAGTGCCGAATGCACCTGCTATTACATTGAATAAAGAGCGGTTCATGGCTTTGCACATAAGGATTGTTAATATCGTACCGGCTGATCCTACAAGGATACCGCCTGTTAACATAACCTGGTTGTTGTAAACAAATCCGGCAAAAGCTGCTGCAACGCCTGTAAAGGAGTTAAGCAGTGATATCACTACCGGCATATCTGCGCCGCCAATAGGCATTACAAACATTACTCCGTAAAGAACTGCGATACCAAGAACAACGTAGAGAAGCATGTTATCAGCTACAGGCTGCATTGAAAGGTATGTTGCGAGTCCGACTGCAGCAAGTAAAATTACCAGGTTAATGAATTTCTGTCCCGGAAATACTTTATCGCCAATATTACCGTTAAGTTTTCCGAAAGCAATCATACTGCCTGTAAATGATACGGTACCTATTATCAAACCGGCCATGATTATCGCAACCAAAGCAGCTCCGCCATGACTGAAGTCATGTTTGGTATACTCAACAATGGAAATAACAGCTGCGCATGCGCCGCCCATTCCGTTAAAGAGTGAAACCATCTGCGGCATAGCTGTCATCTTAACCCGTTTAGCGGCTATCCATCCTACAACAGTACCGATAACAATACCGCCAAAGATCCATATAAGATTCCCAATTCCCGGTTCTAAAAAGATAGTACCAAGTATCGCAAGTATCATACCTGCTGCTGCGTAAAGGTTTCCCCTTCTGGCAGTATCAGGATGGCTCAGCATTTTTAAACCTAAAATAAATGAGACCGAGCCTATTAAGTAAATTATATCAACTATATATTTTTCCATGTCATTTTTTCTTCTTCTTAAACATTTCCAGCATGCGGTCTGTTACTACAAACCCGCCTACTACATTTAATGTGCCTAATATTACCGATATAAAACCCAGTGTAAGAGCCAGGTAATTATCGGGCTCTGCCCTTCCCATTACAATAATAGCTCCCACTATTACCACACCGTGAATGGCGTTAGCGCCTGACATCAGCGGAGTGTGCAGAACCGAAGGAACGTGTGATATTACCTCGATCCCGAGGAAAACCATGAGAATGAGCAGGTAAATGAACCTGATATTCTCACTTATGAAGCTTAGTACCTGTTCCATTATTTAACCACCTCTTTTAATTTCTCGTTAACTATTTCACCGTTATGTGTAATGCATGTTCCTTTTACAAGGTCATCTTCAAAGTTCAGGTTGATCTGGCCGTCTTTCAATATGAGCTTCAGGAAAGTAAGAACGTTCTTGCCGAACATCTTGCTTGCGTCAAACGGTATAGTTGAAGGTAAAAATGATGAACCTATTATTTTTACACCGTCAACATCCACTGTTTCTTCATTCTTTGAAAGTTCACAGTTTCCGCCTGTTGATGCCGCAAGATCAACTATTACAGCGCCTTTTTTCATGGCCTTAACTGTTTCTTTTGTGATAAGCACAGGGGCTTTTCTGCCCGGTATCTGCGCAGTTGTAATTATCACGTCAGATTTTATCGCATGGTCATGAATGACCTGTCTTTGTTTTGCTTTAAATTCCTCAGTCTGCTCAACCGCGTAACCGCCGGCAGCTTTATCATCTTTTGCGCCTTCGACCTCAACAAATTTCGCGCCAAGTGAATTTACTTCTTCCTTAACCGCGCTGCGCGTATCAAATGCTTCCACTACTGAACCAAGCTTTCTTGCGGTCGCTATAGCCTGCAAACCAGCAACACCTGCGCCGAGTATCAGTACTTTGGCGGGAGTAATACTTCCTGCTGCAGTCATGAACATCGGGAAGAATTTTGGCAGATTTGATGCCGCAACTAAAACAGCTTTGTAACCTGCTACAGTTGCCTGCGAGGATAAAATATCCATTGACTGGGCGCGTGTTGTTCTTGGAATGGTTTCAAGACTGAAGCCCGATACCTTTTGTTCCAAAAGCAGCTTTACTGTTTCGGGGTTAAAGAACGGCTGGAAAATGGCAAATGCCACTGAGCCTGTTTTCAGTTTTGTGATCTCATCTTTCGTAAGTGAATTTATTCTGAGGATGATATCTGATGAAGAAAGCACCTTGGCTTTATCGCCTATTTCAGCGCCCAGCGCCTTGTAGTCTTCATCACTTGCAAAAGCTTTGCTTCCTGCACCGCTCTCGACAAGGACCTGAAAATTCATCTTTACCAACTGCGCTGCTATTTCCGGAAGCGCTACTACTCTGTTTTCGCCTTCCGGCTCTTTGAGAATTCCTATTATAGCCACTATTGTTGTTATCCGATTATTTTCAAAAAAATTATCTAACAAAATTAACAAAACGGGCTAAATAAACAAATGATATAAGTCATATTTTTTAGGGGTTTAAAGGTGACTTGACGAAAAAATTGGTTTAAATAACTTAAACATAAAAAATTAGCTTATTGATTAAAGAATGAAAGGATTTTTACCTGAATTATTTCACTTATTTCAGTGTCGCAGATGACCTTTATTGGTTGTTGGTGAGAACACCAACAACGGGGGTTAAATGGGCGAAGCCCATTTTCATAATAGCAAAACTTGGGAAAATACCCCCTCTTAATCTCCCCCTTACAGGCCAAAGGACTGCCAACGGCACGTGGGAGAAGAGAACACAACGGAGTTGTGTTCGAAGCAGGGTAACTACAAAAATAGAAGCCACGCTCGCCCCTTCGGGGAAGCGGCGTAATATCTCAGCGATGGGCGAAGCCCATCGAAAAAACAAAAAACATACTCAAGCCCCGTAGGGACGCAATAAAAATGCCCGGCAAAATTCAACCGGACATTTTAGTATAATTGCAAAATTAAAATCAAAAAACTTAAACCACGAATTTCACAAATTTCACGAATATCACGTCTGCGTTTATGAGCTAAACGAATGAAGGGATTAATTGATTCAAGCCACGAAGTGGCGCAATACATCAGCGATGGGCAGAGCCCATCGAATTGGTTACCTATTTAAATAAGCCCTGAAAGGGCGCAATAAAAAATGCCCGGTAAAATTCAACCGGACACTTAATAAAATACTTTTGCTTTCAAGAAAATGTCAGAGACATTTTCGCAGTCCCGCCTTGGCGGGATTACTTTAACAACACCATTTTCTTCGTTTCTGTAAATCCACCAGCTTCTAACATATAAAAATACATTCCCGAGGCAAAATTCGTACCATCAAACTGAACTTCATAACTTCCTGCTTTTTTGTATTCGTTTATACTGAAAACTTCCCTGCCGCGAATATCATATATCCTGATGCTTACATTTAAATCATTTGGTAAATCAAATCTTATGTTGGTTACAGGATTGAATGGATTTGGATAATTCTGATAAAGTTTATATGAGTCGGGTATTTCGCTTGATATGGGCTGAATCCCGATAACACAAATTGGGCTTACGTAGCCGAGTGAACCTATTGGGGGTGTGACTAATGTATCCATTAGTGATATATTAGTAACTGTTGGGACTGGACTTCCAAAAATACCCCCCGTATCTACTGAAATGTTATGAGAAATAGTGTTACCACATGTATTCCCATTGTTATCAAACTTTACAATGTACATACCTGTTGTTCCGACAATACCCCCATAACCTGCTGCGGCATAATCACCATCAGTGGTTTGAATAATGGAGTACGCGTATGTTTGTACAGAGCCGCCATCCACAACCCGGCTCCATTGAAGCGAACCATCAGGGTTGAGCTTCACAATGAGCATACTACTACCTCCTCCGGTATAACCAGCAACGGCATAACCACCGTCAGTAGTTTGAACTATTGAATAGGCACGGTCTAAAAATACTGAATATACTTTCGTCCACTGAAGCATACCGCTGCTGTCTAATTTAACAATATACATTTCATCTCCATTAGTTTGAGAGGCGGTTCTTCCTGCCACTGCATAACCGCCGTCAGTAGTTTGTACTATTGAATAAGCAAAATCATCGTCTGTTCCTCCTATTGTCTTTGACCATTGCAGAGAGCCATTTGAATCAATCTTTACAACAAACATATCAAATTCCCCAGCACCAAACGTTTCAGTTGCTCCAGCCACAACATAACCCCTGTCAGTCGTCTGTTTTATACAACGCGCATAAGAGAGCCCTCCAATTCTTTTACTCCATTGCAGAATTCCCATACTACTGAGTTTAACAATTATCATTCTATCAGGTGAGAAGCCGCCTTCACCAGGGGATATGGCAACTGCGTACCCACCATCAAACGTTTGGACAATAGAATACGCAGCGTCGAGAAAACCATCGGCCAAAACTCTTGCCCACTCAATTGTACCCCCGGGGGTGAGCTTAACAATAAACGCGCCGGCTACACCGGCTCCAAATGAATTCCCAAATCCGGAAACAGCAAAACCGCCATCAGTTGTTTGCACTACGGATAAAGCAAGATCTTGCCCAATTCCTCCTATGGTTTTGCTCCACCCCAGCTGACCGGAAGAATTAAGTTTTACTATATACATATCGCCGTTCGGCCAATTACTTTCCCCAACTGCAATAAATCCGCCATCGGTTGTCTGTATGATAGAACGAGCCTCTACGCCTGAATTTGAAGAATCTCTAACCACTAGTTGGAATTGAGATTGAGGAAAACAATCCTGCGTACCCGGAATGAATGAGTAATAAGTAAAGATAAGAAATAATATTAAATGGGTTTTTTTCATGTATAGAGCCAAATTTTCCTCTTTACAAATATAATACAGCAATTATGGCAGAACAATGATTTGCGGCATAAAAAATTGAATTAACCTCTAAAACCAACGGTTTCGATATTATGCTCACAAAAACTTTCCTTGCATCTGTAATTATCATATATTATATTTACTAATATATGCGTATTGCATATAATAAACTTATCCCTTTTAAATATGAAACATCAGATTCCATTGCATTGCTACCGTGGGTATTGTTTTCCAGTCGTTCGAATTTTTAGAAATCCTAAAAATCTCGCGGAATTTAAGTTTTCCAACATTCCGGACTTTCGGCGATTTAACCCCCAACGACTGGAATAACGCCAGTTTCAGAGCGAATTGCGCATTCCATTCGGTCAACGAAATATTTTTTTCACGCCAATTTCCGGAATTCCAATCGTTCAATTTAAACTGATAGAAAAATAAAACATGCCGCTCCTACGGAGCTCCGTTTTATTGTTACCGTTTTCTACAAACATATCACCACTGTCAAAGCCAGTCCATAGGCCTACGGGGTTCAATAATTAAAAAAAAGAGAATATGGTATCCATATTCAAAAGCAGATTGTTTGAATAAATGAATATTATCAATCTATTTAGCTCCGTTAGGAGCGGTATGTTTGTAGATTGAGATAACCCCCTTTGTCGAGCTCCGTAGGAGCGATATGTTGATTTTACATGTTTCTTCTTAAAAGTCATATTGAAGGGATATGTGGTTTTACCTGCTTTGAGTGCCATCCCGATCCCCGCTTTCGCGGGGAGGAATTTGTACTAAGTACTCCTCTGGGGGGATGGAAGAAGAAAAAGTCTTTTTCTTCTTTTGCTAAAAAATTCTTTTTTTTCACAGTTTTCTCATTATGAATATTCATCATGGGAATTTTAGCGGATCTAAAGCTATGAAATTTCAATCCATTCTCATTATGATTATCACGTAGAAACGTATTCCCAACATGAATATTTTCATAATGGGAAAGTAACACTTAAGAAAAGCGAGCCGATTTCGCAAAAAACCACTTACAAAACCCCTCAAAAAAAAATTCGTTTTCTAAGTGAGAATGTAAATGAGAAACGGAAGAGCTTACAACAAAGCAAAATTTCACGGGTTTAAAAGGAATTAATAAAATTAACGATTATTAAAAACTTTATTCCTAAATTGCAGGATTAAGTTAGTTTAAAAAGGAGATTTTCTTGCCAAAATTACAGCTTCATACCAAAATAGTTATCGGACTCATTCTCGGAGCCATTTTCGGGGCTATCTTTGCAATAAATCCGAACAAAGTTGAACTAAACTATAAAGATAGCTCAGAACAGATCGAAAACTGGCAGGAATTTACCTACCTCAAAAAGGACTCCGTTGTTAAGACCTTTTACCATGATGACCAGCTTGCAATTGTAAAGTACTACAAGAATCTGAAAGATAAAAAAGACGTTAAGCTCAAAATAAAACTGGCTGATGGCACTGAAAAGGTATTTGAAAATGTAGTTTCAGTTGAAAAAATAAAAAGTATCGGTGTCTGGTTCAAACCAATTGGCGATATATTTGTAAGACTGCTCAACATGATCGCTGTTCCGCTTGTGCTGGCTTCACTTATAGTTGGAGCGGCATCGCTCACAGACCTGAAGCACGTTGCGAAAATTGGCGGCAAAACACTGGGATTCTACGCTCTCACTGCCGTTATGGCAATAACTATCGGTCTGCTTTGCGTGAATTTTATTCAACCGGGTCATATTATGGACCAAAGCGCCAAAGACCGTTTGCTCGATACTTACCAGGATGACGCAAAAAGCAGAATTGAGCAGAATGTTTCTATGAATATTGTTGAGTTCCTTGTAAATATCGTGCCTAAAAACCCATTTAAGGCAATTGCCGATGGCGATTTTCTGCAAATAGTATTCTTTGCAATTCTCACGGGAATTTTCCTGATGCAGATACCCAAGGCAAAATCAGAGCCCGTTATAAATTTCTTCAGCGGTATAAGTGATGCTATGATAGTGCTGGTTGAAAAAATTATGATAATTGCTCCATATGCCGTGTTTACTTTAATTGCGGCAACAGTAGCTGAGTTTGGATTTTCCATCCTCAAAACCCTGATGTGGTACTCGCTAACTGTTGTGCTGGGCCTTTTGATTCTGACATTTATTGAGTATCCCCTGCTGCTGAAAGTATTTACCAAAATTAAATTCAGGGATTTCATTCGGGCACAGAGGCAGGTATTGGCTGTTGCGTTTTCAACAAGCTCATCTGCAGCAACGCTTCCCGTTACAATGGATGTATGCGAAAAGCGGCTGGGGGTACCGAATAAAATAGCAAGTTTTGTGCTCCCATTGGGTACTACCGTAAACATGGATGGAACGGCGCTGTACCAGGCAGTTGCAACCGTATTCATTGCCCAGGTTTTTGGATTTGAGCTGAACTTAACACAGCAATTGACAATTGTTTTAACTGCAGCTTTAGCCGCCGTTGGCACGGCACCCGTGCCGGGTGTGGGCTTGTTAATGCTTATAATAGTACTGAAATCGGTCGGCGTACCTGAAGAAGGCATCGCGCTCATAATCGGCGTTGACCGTTTCCTTGATATGTGCCGTACTGTACCGAATGTACTTGCTGACTCCCTAGCCTGCGTTGTAATTGCCTCCAGCGAAGGTGAGCTTGGCAAAATAAAACCGGATGCTGAGTATGATGGGGCGATGTAGTGTTAAGGCAAAAGTAAAAAGGCAAAAGGCAAAAAGAGAAGCGAAATAGCATTTAAGGCAAAAGTAAAAAGGCAGAAGGCAAAAAAAGAAGAAAAAGAACATCTAAGGCAAATGTAAAAATGCAAAAGGCAAAAAGAGAAGCAAAAGCATTTAAGGCAAAAGTAAAAAGGCAAAAGGCAACAAATAGAATCAAAAAATAAAAAGCAAAGTAACAATTAGAAAAATCCAAAGGAAATAAACCATCTGTAATAAATAAATAAAATCTTAATAATATGTTAAAACTTAATCATAAAAAGCTGGCGGTTTGGGATAAAAGTTTGAGACTCATAAAGGAGGTATATAAGCTTACAAACAAGCTGCCAAAGGAAGAAAAATACATATTAACATCACAACTCAGAAGAGCATCAATTTCTGTAGCATCTAATATTGCAGAAGGCGCTTCCCGAAAATCAGTAAATGACAGAAAAAGATTTTACGAAATATCAAGATCCTCTTCGGTTGAAATTGATACACAAATGGAATATGCAAACTGTTGGAATATTTCAAAGAAGACGAATTAATTGACTTAGATGCAGAATTGAACAATGTCTTTGCATTGTTAACAGCAATGATAAACAACACAAAATAGACTTTTGATTAATTGGGTATAAATTCTTTTAATATCATTTTTTTGCCTTTTCACTTTTGCCTTTTGACAGAATTAAATCACTTTTGCCTTTTGACTTAAAAAAAATATGACAGGATTAACAAATACCGAAGTACAGGAAAGAATCAATAAAGGTCAGCAAAACAGGTCGACTGTTACCAAGACCAAAAAGATCAGGGAAATTATTCTGGAAAATGTATTCTCTGTTTTCAATCTTGTTATTACTTCCGTAATACTCTTTCTGCTTTATTTCTATATAACTTCAGGTGATGAAAGACTGCTCTACGATACAATAGGCACCACACTTGTAATTTCACTCAATACATTCATTGCCGTTTACCAGGAGATTCGCGCCAAAAAAGCGCTTGATAAGGTCAGCCTGCTTTTAAAGAAGGAAGTAAAAGTCATACGTGATGGTAAAGAAGAGGTAATTGACCAAAAGGATGTTGTTGTTGATGATATAATTGTACTTGAGCGCGGTGACCAGGTTGTAGTAGATGGTTCTGTGGTGGAATCAAACAAACTTGAAATAGATGAGTCATTATTGACAGGTGAATCACTGCCGATAAATAAGAAAAACGGCGATGAAGTGCTCTCGGGCAGCTTTTGCCTCTCGGGCAACGGATTTTATAAAGCCGAAAAAGTAGGTGATAACAGCTACGCCAATGAAATTACAAAGACCGCGAAAAAATTCAAGCTGAACTTATCTCCCCTGCAGGTTAAACTGAATTTTATAGTAAAGGTTTTATTTTCAACCGCAATATTCCTTGTTATACTTGAAATAATCCGCAATCCCGGCGGGTTCCAGGACCTCGATTTTATCAGGAAAATTTCAACAGTAATGCTTTCGCTCATACCACAGGGACTTGTGTTAATGTCCTCGGTCACTTTTGCCCTTGGTATATACAGAATAAGCAAGATAGGGGCGATAATTCAGAAGCTGAACGCTATTGAATCATTTGCAAACGTTAAGATAGTTTGTACAGATAAAACCGGCACGCTTACGCAAAATAAGCTTGCTGTGAACAGGATAACTCCCTTAACCACCAAATTTACAAAGGAACAGATTGAAGAATTGCTTGGTACATATGCAAAGCTTTCTTCAGATAAGAATGCAACTTTAAGGACCCTTGAGATATATCAGCCGGATGCAGGTGCAAGTGTTGTTGAAGAAATCCCTTTCAGCTCTGAAAATAAAATGAGCTTACTTCAATTATCAATAGAAAAACAGAATCTAACCATAATTTTTGGCGGGTATGATATATTAAATGAGAAATCGGTTGATAAGCAGAAAGCCGAAGAGATTTTTGAAAAAGACGGATTAAAAATATACCGAAATCTTTTGTTTGGCATAGAAACTTCAGGCAGGAGCCTGAAAGAGATTGAAGAAAACTTAACGGATATAAAAATTGAGCCTGTATGTATTGTATCTATCACAGACCAGGTGCGCGGTGATGTTATGGAAGCAATAAACCTTTTCCATAAAAATAACATCGAAATTAAAATACTTTCCGGGGATAATGCTTTTGCTATTCAGGCAGTAGCTAAAGAAATTGGTTGGGATATTAAAGATAACGAGTTAATTTCAGGCATCGAAATTGAGCAGGTAAGCGATAGTGATATATTTAAGGTCATAATGAGTAAGAAAATTTTCGCCCGCTTAAAGCCTGAGCACAAGCTCCGCATCATTAAAACGCTACGCAAAGAAAAGATATACACTGCAATGATCGGGGATGGTGTTAACGACCTGCCCGCTATCAAAGAATCCGATATGGGTATTGCCATGGAAGAAGGCAGCCAGATAACCAAAGAAGTCGCTGATATTGTTCTGCTGAAAAATAAATTTGCGCTGCTGCCAAGTATATTTGATGAAGGAAATAAGATTGTTAATACGGTCAGCTCAGTTGCCAAGCTTTTTTTAACAAAGAATTTTATGGTAATTTACTTTACCATACTTTCAATGTTCTTCGCTTTTGAATTCCCTTTAACACCGCGCAGGGTATCACTGATAAATATTTTCTCTATCGGGCTCCCCTCTTTCATTATTGCCTTAAGGAACTCAAACGTAAGCAGGCTTACGAATTTTTCCAAAGATCTCTTCAGTTTTGTGCTTATATCAGCGGGAATACTCGTCGCCGGCTCATACATCGGGCAATTCTACACAGAAAAATTCAGCGGCTTCTCCGCTGAAGATATACAGATGGTGATGCTTTCTGTTATGATATTCATAACATCGGTTAACTTCCTATCAGTCGTTATGCATAAAAATGAAAAGAACATGAAGCTTTATGTATTATACGCAATTGGACTGGTTGCACTTTATTCTTTCCTCAGCTTAACGCAGTCGCAGTTTATTTTGATAAGCTGGGTAAAAACATTTTATGAAATATCATTCCTTGAACACCGATATTTGGGTATTACAGCCGCAATTGCTTTAATCAGCGGAGCAGCATTGTTTGTTATGCAATTCATACGCGGGAAGTTTATTAACCCTCACAGTAATTAGAAAAGTAAGTATTGAAAATAAAACTTCACATACAAATCTTAATTGGCTTTATTTTGGGAATTGCCTTCGGTGCAATTTTTAATGTTGACCACAACAGCCTGCTGGTGATATCAGGCAGTAATGAGACCGAAATAAAAAACTGGCAGCAGGTAACATTTTTAAAGGGTGATTCAGTTTTGATAAGTTTTAATGAAACTTCACAATCAGGTGTTGTACGCTATTTTGAATCCTTAAAGAAAGATAAGAAAACCGAAGGTGTAAGGATAAATGTTGTTTTCCCTGCTTCAGGTGAGATCCATACTTACGAAAATATAACATCCATAAATAAAACAAGTTCAATTGGGGCAGATATTAAGCCTGTTGGAGAAATATTTATACGGCTCTTGAATATGATAGCAGTCCCATTAGTACTTGCATCACTGATTGTTGGCGCAGCTTCGCTGCATGATGTTAAGCATCTTGCAAAACTTGGCGGTAAGCTGCTGGTGCTCTTCCTGTTCACAGCGGCAATATCAGTTGCTTTGGCACAGGTACTTACTATTGTCATTCAGCCCGGAATGCATATGACGCCTGAAGCGAAAACACACCTTGTTGAAGCATACAGGGATGAAGTTAAAGCTCCCCTGCAGCAGGAATATAAAATGGACCTGGTTGAATTCCTGGTGAATATTGTTCCTAAAAATCCGTTTCGCGGACTGGCTGAAGGTGACTTCCTTCAAATAGTGTTTTATGCTATCCTTACCGGACTTGTTCTTTGCTATATTCCCAAAGAACGTGCAAAGCCAGTGATAGCATTTTTTGAAGGAGTATCAGAGGCAATGATAAAGCTTGTAGAAAAAGTAATACTGATGGCTCCGCTGGCGGTGTTCGCGTTAATTTCGGCAACTGTTGCGGAATTCGGATTCAGTATACTGGGGACGCTATTTTGGTATGCGTTAACATGCCTGCTTGCTTTATTGATCGTGGGCTTTGTGCTTTATCCGGCATTGGTAAAAGTATTTGGCAAAGTTTCACCGATCGATTTTTTCCTGGCGCAAAAGCAGGTAATGGCAGTTGCATTCACAACAAGTTCATCCTCGGCAACTCTGCCTGTTACAATTGATGTAACCGAAAACAGGCTTGGCGTCCCGAATAAGATCGCAGCTTTTGTTTTGCCAATTGGCACAACAATAAATAAAGATGGTACTGCATTATACCAGGCAGTAGCCGCTATCTTTATAGCGCAGGTTTATGGTTTTGACCTCAGCCTTGCGCAGCAATTTACAATTTTTATCACATGTGTGATCACCGGGGCGGCAACAGCACCCGTTGCGGGTGCGGGACTGATCATGCTTGTAGTTGTATTAAATGCAGTGGGTCTGCCTGTTGAAGGCATTGCATTAATTGTTGGTGTGGATAGGCTGATCAACATGTGCCGCTCAACTGTAAATGTAATTGGCGATACAATGGCAAGCGTTGTACTTGCAAAAAGCGAAGGAGTACTTAGTGAGATGAAGGTGAGGGATTAATTGTTACCTTCCTCCAATAAAGCGTTCTTTTGGTATGTATAGTTTATGTCCCATTGGGAATGTCATTTCAATTCCCTCGGTGCTCCATATCACCCTTGTTCTTTTAATATTTTCATCGCTAAGCTCTGTGGGATCAATATAATTTATCACATGGCCATAGCTGTCATCACCTTTGCGGGATATCAGGACAATATAGTTTGAGCTCAGGGGCTGGCTCTGCTTGATTATGGATAATTTATACGGGTCGTATGAATTGTACTTAACATAATCACCCTGTGAGGATTCCATGATAACCCTGTCGCTTATTGTAAATCCCAATAACTGGAAGAGTATTACAATGATCAGTAAACCTGTGAACAATCCTGCGCCAAGCGTAAAGAATAAAACGAATGGTTTTTTCATTAATTTAACCTGAATTAAATTCAGAGGGCAATGCAAATTAACAGTTCATAAATTATTATTCAACAGGTTTAAAAATCATTTTGAAATGAGTATCAGTAATTTCAAATACTTTGAAACCAAGTCTTTCGTATAGTGCTTTTGCTTTAAGATTGACTTTTAGAACCTGCAGTTTAACATTAGCGGAATTTGCAGATGCATCTCTGAGAATCGAAGTCATTATTCTTGTCCCAATCTGCTGGTTCTGAAATTTATCAGTAATATACAGGCCGCTTACGATCATGTGATTATCTTCAGAATAAATTTCCAGACTTCCGGCAGGCTCTTGGCCAACTTCGATTATTTTCAGAATATCGGGATTGAAATCATCCTTGTGATACTTCCATTGCCAATTTTCATCCCAACCCCATGTTTGGGAAACATATTCACCAAGTGCGTTCTTTCTGATTTCGAATGACAACTCATAGTCATTTACAGTTGCATTTCTCAGAGTATATTCAGTCATCTTACGCTTTCAACGCTGTAAATTGCAACCGGATTCAGCTTGCCTTTGAGCATCATTTCACCAATCAGGTCCATTTTGAAGAATCCGGTTCTGGGCATTTTTTTGTACAGATTATTTGATATCAAAAATGGTTTATTATACTGATTGCATTGGTCCTGTATCCTTGAAGCAGTATTAAGAACATCGCCGTGATAAGCTATTTCCTTTTTCAGTTCACCAATTTCAGCAACGGTGACGGTACCGCAGTTCATACCGGCTTTGAATACAGGAACAACGCCGTATTTATCGCTGTAATAACCGCATAAAGCTTCTATCTTCTTTTTGAATTCAAAAAAGAATCTGAAGCAATTATCGTTCTCAATACCTTTTTCAAGCTCCCATGTAAGCACTATTTCATCACCAACATACTGGTAAATTTCTGCTTTGTATTTGGCAACAACATCAGTCACATCATAGAAACAGTCCTGTATCAGCCTGCTGTACCTGATGTGACCCAGTTTTTCAGCAATTGTGGTTGAAGCTTTCAGATCGATGAACATAAAAATACGGTCTTCAACCCTTGGGTTATAATACTTTCCTGAAAACAGCTTAACAAGTATCCCGGGACCGAATTTTTTGTTTACTTCTTTCAGGAAATTTATCAGCAGGCTTATAAAAGCTCCATACAGGTACAAAGCAATGGTATATTGGCTGGCCAATGTATAATTCAGCGAATAAAGCAGGTTATTATCCCTGCCGGTAATTATCCCGTGAAGAACAAATATCGAAACTATGGAAATGAACATTGTTACTATATATGCAATACTTTTAATAGTCAGAATATACCTGAATGACTCCCTCTTTAATTTTGGGGTATCCAGTAAAATATCAACCAGCGATAGAAGCAGCCCGTTCACAACAGCAACAACATTTGCTTCAAGGAACATCAGTTCCATTTCGATCGGCTTCTTAAGGATAAAATACTGCTCGAAATCATACATTCCAAAAAACCTGAAGATGACAAACATATTCCCGGCGATCAGCCAGGCTACCAGGTTAAACCTGATCTCTTTAAATCTCTTGCTCATTTCTATGAGAATAATAAATTCAATAATATAAAAATGAAATTCTACTTATCTTTCCAGTTCCACCATTTAAGCTTATCCGGTTCATGTTTCATATTGGAAGCGAAATATACTGCGCACCGGAAAACATAAAGCAAACATCTATCCTGGATCACACCTGTGTACCGGTTAGATTTATCATAAAGCATCTCAGGATCTTTGCCTTTGAGATCGCTGATTGAATTAATACCAATATTCAGCAGATCCTGTGCAATTGACTTACCAACACCCGGAATTTTCATTAATTCCCTCTCAGGTGATAATTCTCTTATTTTCACAATGTCCGATAAATGAATGAAATTAAGATCAAAATTAACATATTTTTATATAAATTAAACTAATATTTTTCTGTGCGACTTTTTCATAGGGCAAAGCATCATATTCTTTGTAAACCGGTAAACACAAATATTCATTAATGACTATAGATTCAGCAAAATTCAGCGGTCTTTTAAAGCCGCATTACAATGATGCTCTGAAGTATTCAAGAGCCCTGTGTTCCACATGGTCAGCCGATGATGCGGAAGACGTGCTGCAGCAGTCATTTTTACTGGCACTTGAAAATTTCAGCAGTCTGAAAGATCATTCTAAATTTCGTTCATGGTTCTTTAAAATAATAACAACAACATTTTATTCTTCCATCAGGAAACATTTCTGGAAAAAATTCCTGCCATCAGATGGCGAAAGATCCACTGTTCATAATATGCCTGAAGTTTTTGACAGGGCAGAACAAACCGAAAGCAGGATGGTAATCAATAAGGCGCTTGCCGGAATTTCATCAAAAGAACGCGCTGCAATACTGCTTTTTGAACTTGGAAATTTTTCCATCGAAGAAGTGACAGCAATACAGGGTGAAAAAAGTATTTCCGCAGTTAAATCAAGGCTCAGCAGGGCAAGGGCAAAGCTGCGAAAGTTTATTGAAGAGGAAGAAAAAATTTTAACCCACAAGGATAGTTCCTTTTGGGAGCTTAACGGAGATCTGGAAAATGAAACACTCAAACTCATCACAGAGATCAGAACAGAACGGTAAATTGAACGAAACTAAAGATAAATCACTGGAGCATCATTTTAATCAGTTAAAACAGGAAAACTACGATACAACTTTTCCTGAAATTGAAAGCTGGATCTATAAAACATCCGTAAATATCCAAAGCAATCAACAGTTAACAGATAAAAATCTATCAAACGAAAGGACGCTCCATAAAATGAAAAATTTCTTTTTTGGCACAAAACTCAGGCTTGTATATACTATAATCGCCTTCGCTGTATTAATTGGCGCATGTAACATGCCTGTAACTCAAACTGAATCAGCCGGGCAGATGATAACATTTACCATACCTAAGGAAAACAGTGATTTCGTAAGTAAGATGAATGAACTTCCCTGGATAAAGAATGCACAGATCACAACCAACGAAAATACAAACAATGGCCAGGCACAGTTATTGTACAGGATAGTTCTGCCTAATACAACCAAAGAGCAGGTTAAAGGTTATGCAAATGAACTTGAAGCTATTGGCGGTATTGTTACTATCAGAATAACCGGAATGGATTATGATGTAAAACGTCCGCTTTATTCAGCAGCGCTTCATGATATTTTAAGCATTGATATTGACGCAACTGGAAAGAGCGATGAAGAACTGAAGAATGAAATTGAATCAAAACTCAGGGAGCAGGGCGTTGATATGAAATTCAAATTCACAACAGGACCCGATGGCAGAAGAGATATAACAGTAGAACATGAACAGATGCTTGATGCAAACAATGAGCCTAAATCATTTGAAATGAACATTGAAGATGATAACGGCAAAGAAAAAATAAAACTCCTGACACAAAAGGCTGATCCCAAAAGATTTGCAGGAAAAACCGATAGCGAAATACGGGAAATGGTAAAGAAAGATATTGGAAATCCTGAATTGAAAGACACCGATATTATTATTGATAGAACAGGTAAAGAAGTAAAAGTAAAAGTGAATTTTGACAAAAAAGAAGTAAAATAGCTTAAATGCATATTTTTAAAAAGCCTGTTATATAATATAGCAGGCTTGATGTTTATAAAAAACGTTCAAAAAGAGTTACATTTATCACAATTTGCACTTACATCAAATAAATCTAAAAAATTACTTGACTTAGCTATAAATACAATTTAAATTTGCTGAACTTATTAAGTTCAGCATTTTATGGATAAAGATAGCGAAAGGATTATTGAACAGTTAAAAGAAATTGGCTTTAGTGAATATAAAGCCAAAGTACTTTTGGTTCTCGCTTCGGGGAAAATTATGAGTGCTTCAGAAATTGTTAATGAAGCTAAAATAATCCGCGGCTCAATTTATGATATCCTTAAATCATTTGTAAAACTTGGATACTGCAACGAAATCGAAACTGACAGGATACTGCAATATCAGATAATTGACCCTGATATCATTCTTGATAAAATAATTAAGGAATATACAAAAGAACACAATAATTCCCTGACAAAAGTTAAAAGTACATTTACTGATATAAAATCCAAATTTGCAAAAGAAAGCAAACAGGAAAGCAAACTTCTTAATATTGAGCTTATCCGGGGATACAACAAACACCGTGTTGCGAAATACAAAGAGCTGCTGCTCACAGCAAAAAAAGAAATTTGCGGAATGTATACTTTCAAAGGACTGGTTAGTGATGAGGCTGATGAATTCTCACTGAAGTTTATAAAACGCGGCGGAGTGATCAGATCGATCTACAGAACCGGTCTCGATTTTAAGGTTTCAATTAATGGAAATATTGAAGAAGCAAATAATGAAAACCTTGCAGAAGTCTGCAAAAAATATGAATCAATCGGCGAACAGCTGCGCATATGTGACTTTGATATTCCCAACATGACAATTATAGACAGGCAATCAGTTTTTATAAATACAGATGACCTTGAGCATCCAAACATGTCACAGGCTGATCTTATTATGCGCCGCTCTAATTTTGCAAAGTATATGGTGGACCTGTTTGAGTTTTACTGGAACCGCGCTTCATTAAACAAGAAGTATAAATCTTAAATCAAAACAAGTACTACAATTTAGAAATATTAAAATGAAAAATCTAATAAAAATATTCTGTTTAATCTTCATTCTGAATGCAGGTTATACATATTCACAGTTAATCGAGAACTGGGAAAGCGTTTATAACGGACCCGGCTATGGTGACGATTCACCTTCCGGTATTGCCTTAGATGGTAAAGGCAATATTTATACTGCCGGAACAAGTAAAGGAGTTAATACAGGGTATGGAGATATAGCACTGGTTAAATATAATTCACTTGGTGTGCAACAGTGGACTGTAAGATATAATGGAAAAACAGATAATACTGATGCCCCTAATGCTATTTTTATCAATAACGATATCATTTATCTTGCCGGCCACACGGCAGGTACACCAATAATTCTCAAATACGATCTCAATGGAAACTTCATTTCAGTGTTCGATTTATCAGGTTATGGGTCAATAGATTATATTATCGGAGACGCTCAGGGTAACGTAATTGCTTCAGGTAATCACCTGGATAGTATCATAATATTGAAATTCGGTATCAACGGGGAAATCATGTGGCATAAAAATTTTATTTATCCGAATACAACCAGTAATATATGTAAAGCATTGAAAATTGGGAAGAATAATGATTTAATTCTGAGCGGCAGAACCCATTCTCCACATAGTTTTGCGGACGCATTGCTTGTAAAGTTTGATACTAACGGAAATATGATATGGTCTAGAACATATAACAGCATTTTTAATTCCTTTGATAGTTTTGATGATTTTACAGTTCTTTCAGATGGCAGCATATGTGCTGCAGGATCACTTGCTGACTCGTCTTCTTTTGCTCGTGGATCAATTGTGATGTATTCATCACAGGGAAACGTTCTTTGGACTTATATTAATAAGAGTTTTATTATCTCTAAGATTGCTACCGACCAATTCAATAATATTTATGCCGGTGCCGATATCTACTCCGGGAATCTGAAAGGACCGGGTGTTGTGAAGTTTAACAAAAACGGCACAATGTTATGGTTCAGATATCATGAAAGAGGGGAATTCTCTGAGTACTTAAAGGACTTGAAAGTTCAGTCACCTTGCAGGATTTACATATCTTACATGGGAGCTAAGATCGATTTAAGATCATATTCGGGAATATCTAAGTTTAATTCCAACGGCATACTTAAATGGAGCCACATAAATGAAAGCCAGATTTTTGATACTTCGATGGGTACAGGAAGTTTAATAATGGCTTTTGGCGATTATCACAATATCTTTACAGCTACAACCGGAATAGGAAACCCGAGAAAAAATGATTTTCACACAGTTAAAAATACAGAACAGTATTACAGTGTTTCAGGATATGTTACCTTTAAAGATAACAACCAGCCTGTTCAGTCTGGATACGTAAAGGCTCTTTATTACGATGAATCATCATCCGGTATTGTAACTGTAGATTCAACAAATATTCAAAGCAATGGATATTACGCATTAACGAATGTTCCAAAAGATACAATTGATCTGATGTTTTACCAGGATGATGAAGAACTGGATTTCGTTCCTACTTATTATGTTTCAACCATTGACTGGAGAGAAGCAACACCCGTGTACACATCTCAAAATTTAACAAATATTAATTGCCAGGTATACAGAATAAACAATACAGCAAATCCGTTTAATATCAGCGGTCAGGTTACAACAAAACTGGATAACTCATCGGTTACTTCAATTAAGGATGCTATAGTATATGCCAAGAGCGGCGGTACATTCAGAAACTACGGCGTAACAAACGGGGACGGTTCCTATATTACAACAAAACTTCCCGCAGGTAGTTATGAACTCATTACTCACAGAATGGGATTTGCACCCGTTACACAGAATGTCACAATCACAAACAGCAGCCTGAACAATATTAATTTCGATATGGGGAGTCCGTTAATTGGAATAAATATTATTAATGAGAATATTCCAACAAAATATTTGCTTAGCCAGAATTACCCGAATCCGTTTAACCCGGCTACTACTATAAAATTTGCAGTGCCTGATGCCGGACTTATCAAGCTTTCTGTTTATGATATTCTTGGCAGAGAGATTGAGATTTTAGCCAATGAAAATCTGTCTGCCGGAACTTATTCCGTGAACTGGGATGCTTCAAACTTTCCCAGCGGTATTTATTTTTACCGGCTGGAAGGAAGTAATTTCGCGGAAACCAAAAAGATGGTACTTATCAAATAGTTGTTCAAATATTTCGAGTATAACCTTACTGAAATTAAAAACCCATCCAATCGGATGGGTTTTTATATAATACGTAATAAAAACAGAAATTTTTAATTTCCTCCGCGGAACTCCCTGTCAATTACATCAAATTCTCCCGGGTAAGTAAGCGGACCGAAAATTGTGCTGACAGTTGGCTTAACTTTCAGTGTAATCCTGGAAGATGAACCGTTCTGCCCGCCTAGAGCAAGTGCAAGATTGATAAGATCGTTATAATTCCCATTGGTAAAGAATTTCAGCAGGTCAAATGACATTCCAATAGGTATATTAGTTGACTGCCCGACTCCCGGAACAGAAATATTCCCTACGTTCCCGTTGATAGTTTCATTGTTATCAATGAAAAGGCGCCACGCGAGATTTTCTATGACAGCGCTTGATTGCTTTGTGCCCCCTGTGCCGTCATTCGGATTTTTTGCCAGAACATTCAATGTGAAACTAACCGGAAGTTTACCCGATGTAAACGCTGCCAGAAGGTTTGCTGCATCTATAACTCCAATGTTTGAAATTGATGAGAAGTTTGAGAGCGGCACATTTGCGACTTTCATCGCAGTGACTTTATCCAGCTTAAACTGCAATCGCTGGATATTTGTAATCGCATCCATAACACCCGAACATCCAAAATTCATGAATGCAAAAGCAACGAGTATTACACTTAAAAACGGTTTGTACAGTTTTTTCATAATATAGAATATTATTATTAATTGATTTGAATTTGCAAAATTACCAATTTCTAAAATCCGAAAAGTAAGCCTACATTTATCTGGATAGTTGCAATTGACCTGTCGTTACCCACAGGGTGTTTGCTGTTTGTCGCGCTATAGTTCGGGTCCGCAGCATCATTCAGATTTGTATAAGCGTCATTTCTATCGTTTGAATTTGTTACTCCATCATAACTCTTGCCGAACAGGTTTATTAAGTTGTACCTTAAACTGAGATCAAGAGTAAACGATTTACCGAATGCAACTTCAGAGCCGATAGCAAAACCCAAACCGGTTCTTGAGGCAGATTTTATACTTTTCTCACCTGATGATACTTCGGAGGTCCCCTGGAAATTATATGTACCGCTGATAGTCGAAAACAAGATATCAATTCCGGCATATGGTTTGACGGGGCTGAAAGGTATTCCAAAGCCAAATTCCGTTCCCAGAGTGAACATGAAAACGTTATTCTTTATTTCAAGAGTGCTGTTTGGCTGTTCAGGATTTGCGTTGCCGCTGTTATCAAGTGATGCGTAACTGATAGAAAGCCTGCCATTTAACGGACCCAGTTGTACTTTACCCATAATTCCGTAATGCAGGCCGGATCTTAAACCGTACTTAGTGCCCGCATAAAAATCCTTTGCATCGCCGCTGTAATCAACAGTTGGGGATGTTAAGCCAAGCTCAGGACCGAGTTTAATGCTAATTTGTGAATACGAAACATTAACAAATGATATTATGATGAGAGCAGATAAAACTATTATTTTCTTCATATTATGAAAAGTTGGTTTAATTTTATACTAAAATACAAAAATTCCTGTAAAAATTTAAATTTATTGTTGAAAATTCACATTACCAAGCCGGCCATAAATTATTTGCGCCATCAAACTGGGGCTGCCCCTGTAAAAGCTTCGAAGGTGTTCCTCCTGATGTTGTAACTACATAAATATTACCATTACCACCCGAAAATCTGATGTATGCAAGAAGCCCGCCGTTTGGCAGCCATGTCGGATACCTGGAATTAATGCCGGCTTCATTTACCACATCAACCGGATTACCTGAAGCAGGATATGGCAGCCCTACTATAGACCAGTAATCACCCGGATTTTTGTCAGATTCAAAAATTATCCTGTCACATGCAGGAGCCCATGCTGGGTATCCTGAATTATTGGGGTTATAAAAATTTACATTATTTACCGGGTCCAGCGGGTCCACTATGTAAACATCATGGTCAGTTGAAGTTGCCGAAGTCTGGTATTCATAAGCGACTCTTCTTACTGAAATTCTTGGTGACCATTTAGGATTATACTCATCACCCCCGTTTGTTGCGGAAATAGCTCTGGGGTTAGAAACCTGGAAACTGCTGCCGGCGCCGGTTACATCGCCTATATAAAGATCACGGGAATCATCACTATTTATAGTACCGGAAGAATCAGTATCGGTTCTTCTGTCCCAGATTAAAAACTTTCCATCCGGTGAAAACGATGGATTATTATCCCAGTTACCTGAAGATGAAAATAATCTTCCGGGATTTTGGGTTATAGAACTATCTACACTTCCATCTGCATTAAAGAAGAAAGCATATACTTCCTGCTGGTTTCCGTCTGTCCTTGAAAATACCAATACCTTGCCATCCGGTGACCAGTTTGACTGCCTGTCATCAGAAATATTCAGGGATGTCAGATTAAACGGGTTTGTTTGATATACCAAACCACTTGTTTCTAGCACACCGGAAGAGTTTACCTGTGCAAGAAAAACGTCATAGTTTCCATTCAGATTCGAAGTAAATGATACAAATTTACCACTTCGTGTCAGATCTGATGGCGGACCAATTGGCGGAATTAATATATCGCCGTCATCTCCACAACTGCTCAGCAAAACAGCGAAAAATATTACCGGTATAAAACCATACAAATATTTCATAGACTTCTTCATTTTAATTTATTATACAATTCGAGTCATATTTATATAACAAACCAAATATTGGTAAAGTTACGTTAAATCTCTTTCCTAAATTATAGTATACCAAGTAGTTAAAAATTCAGAGCCTCATTACTAAAGCTTAAAATCTACACCAAGCTCTATTGTGTTAAAATCGTTGTTTCCTAATCCAAGTCTCACTGAACCTGCAACATTTGAACTGAAGAAATACCTCATTCCAAGCTGACCCCAGAGCCATGCTCCGCTTTTATAAGATAAATCAGTTACATATACTCCCCTTTTGGTAAAATCAGTATAAGTCGAATTTACATAATTGTAACCCAGTACAAGTCCAAAGAAAGGTACAAACTTCCCTTCACCTATCTGGTTAAAATTGTAGTTTGACTGAAGGCCGATAGATGTGAAGGAATATTTTCTTGAATCTCCGTTTGTATATACAAATGAGTAATTATAATACCTGAAAATTCCGCCAAGGCTTAATGTGCCTATTCCCGCCTGGGTTAACTGTGATTCAAAATTCACACCAAACATTGGAACTTCTCCCTTTGCCCATAACCCAACAGAAGCTCCCAGGAGGTTATCTTTTTCTTTAAGCTGAGAGAAAATAATCGTACTTCCTGCTGTAATAATGATCAACGCTAAAAGAATTCTCTTCATAATTTACCTCCTATGGCTATTTTATAAAATTAACGAAATTTGAAAGAATATACGAACAATTCCTGACTTATATAATAACCCTCAGCACTAAATTATCGAAGTATAAAAATACATTACTTTATGAAAAAATTACAGTACGCTGTATATCTAAAAAGAAGTTGTACTTAAAATTTGTATTCCAACCCAAGCCCGACCAAACTTTTATCAATATTTCCGGTTCCGCCTTTTATATTAAAGGCCATATAGCGGGTTACAAAAAAGCGAACACCGGCCTGACCAAATATGTATAATGAATGTTTTTTTGTATCCGGAAATAAGGGATTTTCAATGCCGCTATTGAATTCATAGTCAGTTGCAGAATAATTGTAACCTATAACCATACCTGCAAAAGGAACTACTTTTTTTGCTGATAAATTGTTCAGATTAAAATTCAGCTGCAGTCCAATTGATAGTACCGAAGTTTTCAACCGAGCTGTATTATCAATTATATCCTCTTTATCTGTGCTGTACTTACCTGTAATACCGGATGTAAATATTCCTTCTCTCCTCTGCGCAAAAGCATATTCGTAATTTATACCATAGCTTAAAACTTTTGATTTTAATGAATACCCCATTACAGGTCCGATAAGGCTGTTTGATTCATTGATATATACTTCAGAAATATCTATATCGCAATGGACAAGATTATTACTATCCTTTACTTGTGAATAAATTTGTATTAAATTAAATGAAATTAATATCAGAATTAATAGATTATATTTCATATTCATACACTATTTACAGTTACTTATCTAAATATAATATTAAGTTAAGAGTAATAATATTACATAAAATTTGTCGAAAAATGTTCTGAAAATACTTGCCCTCATTCTGTTTCCTCTGTCAATATTTGCTCAGAATTCCCAAAATATGAGGCTTCTTGCCAATATTAATAATCATCATGCAGATGGCGAATATTCCGCATGCTGGGGATACACTGCCCCTGATGGAAGAGAGTACGGAATACTTGGCTGCGCCAAAGGTACTGCATTCATTGATATTACAGATACGAATAATATTTATGAAGCTGCATACCTTCCGGGACTTGATATGCCTTCCTGTTGCAGGGAAATGAAGGTCTTCAGTCATTACGCATACGTAGTTGCTGATGGTATCCCCAGCGGATTGCAGATAATTGACCTGCAATATTTGCCTGATTCAGTCAGACTGGTGAATACATATTTTGTCGGTGATTTTACAATGGGGCATACGATATCTCAATCGGGTCCTTACCTTTATATTCACGGGGGCGATTATAATATTGGCGGTGTATTTGTACTTGATCTGAGTGTTGATCCTGTTAACCCGGTTAAGCGCGGTGAATGGGAAGAATATGTTGTTCACGATTCCCGAATTGTAAACGATACTATATTTGCATGTAATATTTATAATCCCCCTGGAAGGATAACCGTAATTGATGCAACTGATAAGGATAACTTGCGTACCGTAGCTTATTGGGAAAATGTCCCGAGCCCGGGTCCTCATAACATTGCTATTTCAGAAAACCGAAGATTCGCATTTGTTACCGATGAAATTGGCGGAAATCCGAGACTTTTGAAGATTTGGGATATCTCAAATCTGAGTAACGCAGTAAAAATTGCGGAATGGCATCCGCCGGGAATTACAACATCAATTATTCATAATGTTGAATTATTTGGCAGGTATTTGTTTGCAGGGCACTATTCGGCAGGTCTTCGCGTGATAGACGTAAGCAATCCCTTCGGTCCTGTTGAAGCTGCATATTATGATACTTATCCGGCAAATGATGACTTCAGCTTTGAAGGATGCTGGGGACCGTATATTTTCAACTCAGAAAAGATAATTGCTTCCGACAGGGCTACGGGATTGTATGTACTCAGAACAAACTTTCCGCTTAAGGAAAAAAATCCGGCTATTGCTGAGAATTTTTCGTTGAGCCAGAATTTCCCGAATCCTTTTAATCCTGTAACAACAATAAAGTATTCGCTGAAGTTTGACAGCTATGTTACTCTAAGGATATATGACGTTACAGGAAAACTTGCAGCAACCATAATTGACGGCAATGTTGCCGCAGGCAACAGTCAGATAAACTTTGATGGCAGCAATTTTGCAAGCGGTGTTTATTTTTACAGTATATCCGCTTCATACAGGGAAGGAGTTACAAAAGTTTTTAGTGAATCAAATAAAATGATACTTTTAAAATAAATATTTTATAATGAGTACTATTGATCCTGAAGTATATACTTTAAAAAACCGTAAAAAACTTACTATCAGAACAGCGCTTGCTAAAGATGCATCGCAGTTAGTAAAACTAATGAAAGGCGTGATTAAAGAAGGTCCTTTTACACTCTATGAAAGCGATGAATACAGCTCAACCGCAAAAAGTGAAGCCAAAAGAATTAAAAGATTTAAAGATGCCCCGGGAAAGATTTATCTTGTTGCAGAAATGAAAAATGAGATCGCGGGATTTATATCATTTGATAACTGGGATACAAGAAGAACTACGCATACCGGTTTATTCTCAATTTTTCTGAAGAAAAAATTCAGGGGTATGGGAATTGGCAAACTTTTAATAAAAAGTATGCTGAATTGGGGTAAACACAATCCAGTGAATAAAAAGATATCACTTGCGGTATTTTCAACTAATAAAAACGCCATTGCGCTTTACAGGAAACTTGGATTCAGGCGTGAAGGCTGCTGTCGCAGAGATATGATCATAAACGGAAAATATGTAGATAGTGTCCTTATGTACAAATTTACAAAATAATATTATTGTAATAACAGCAAGTTATGAATTTATGTGTTGACACACATAATGTAATTGCTTATATTTGTTGCAACAAACAATGTAAATACAGATAATTTTTTCAAATGGGTGAAGCTTTAAAAAAGTGGTTAAAGATGTCAAAGGAACTTCCGATCCGGGAAGAAGTTGGGCTGAACTTAAGAGTTGCAGTTGCACTGCTGGATTCTAAGTTTGATAAGACAATTGAAGCTTACGGAATTACTTCAGCACAGTATAATGTGCTCAGGATATTAAAAGGCGTCTACCCGGAAGGCCATGCCCGATGCGAGATTGCTTCAAGAATGGTAGAAAGAGCTTCTGATATAACAAGGATAATTGACCGGCTTGAAAGACAGGGACTTGTAGAGCGCGACAGGACAAATGAAGACAGAAGGATCTCAATTACCAGGATAACAGAAAAAGGAATTGATATACTGAACAAGCTGAACAAAATTGTTGAAGAGGAACATAAAGTGCATACAAAAAATCTGACCGAAGAAGAATGCAAACAACTATCAGTGCTTCTTGAAAAATTGTATGAAAATGAGATTTAAAAAAATTTAATATAATGCGTGTTTAAACAAATATTGTTTTAACAGATATAAAAACAAATTTTAAAATAAATAATACCTGGAGGGTAATAAAATGAAAAATTGGAAAATTGATTCCGCACATTCAGAAGTGAAATTCAAAGTGAAACATTTACTGGTTTCAACAGTAACCGGGCAATTCAACAAATTTGATGCTGAAATTGAAGCGCCTGATGAAACATTTGAGAATGCTAAAGTATCATTTTCGGCTGATGTTGATTCAATAGATACTAAAAACGAACAAAGGGATGGACACTTAAAATCAGCAGATTTTTTTGATGCAGAGAAAAACCCCAAGCTCACTTTCGTTTCAAAAGAATTTAAGAAATTATCAGACGGTAAGTTTGAGCTGACCGGTGATATGACAATAAGAGGGATAACCAAAGAAGTGACACTACATGTTGAATATAATGGTATAGCTAAAGGATTTGACGGACTTGAAGTCGCAGGTTTTGAAATTACCGGTAAACTTAACAGGTTTGATTACGGTTTGCAGTGGAACGCAATGACAGAAGCAGGCGGCATAGTTGTGGGTCCGGATGTTAAGCTTGAGATATTTGCTGAGATGAAGGAAGCTTCCGAAGTAAACAAGGCTGCTTAAGTTTTTAATTTATAAAATAAATCGTTAAATTTACTGCTTCAAATAAGTGAGCAGAAAAAGATCAAACTAATAATAACAGATAATAGAATAAAAAATGAAAACAACATTGCATAAAGCAGATTCGCGCGGCAAAGCTGATCACGGATGGTTGAATTCACACCATACATTCAGTTTCGCGTCTTATCATAACCCTGAAAGGGTAAGATTCGGATTGCTGCGTGTATTGAATGATGATATAGTACAGCCGGGTGAAGGTTTCGGCACTCACCCGCATGATAACATGGAAATTATTTCAATCCCTTTAAAAGGCTCACTGGCTCATAAAGACAGCACCGGCAATGAGCATGTTATAAATACCGGAGATGTACAGATTATGTCAGCAGGTTCAGGGCTGTACCACAGTGAATACAACGCATCCCAAAAGGATGAAGTAAATTTCCTGCAGATCTGGATATTCCCAAAAGAGCGGGATATAAAACCAAGGTATGACCAGAAAACATACAACGCTGATGACAGGAAGAACAAATTTCAGCTTGTTGTTTCTCCTGATAAGAATAAAGGGAGTCTATGGATAAATCAGGATGCCTATTTTTCACTGGTGAACCTCGAAAAAGGTAAGGATGTTTCATATAATATCAATAAAAAAGGAAATAGCTTATATTTGTTCCTTTTAGAAGGTTCAGTTACAGCTGCCGGAGTAAAACTCGGTAAGCGTGACGGCTTGGGAATTGAAGATACTGATGAAGTCACAATTTCCGCAAATGAAAACTCCGAATTGCTGTTGATAGAAGTTCCAATGAATTAAAAAATTAATATTAATATGAGTGATTTCGATGTTGTATCAACTGTAATAAAAAAACGCAGGACTGTAAAGCCTTCAAAGATGAACGGCAACTCTGTACCAGATGAACAGGTGAAGCAGCTTTTAGAGCTTGCTGACTGGGCACCCACACATAAACATACTGAACCATGGAGGTTCATTGTTTATGCAGGTCAAAAAGCAAAAGAATTCGTTTCTCATCATGCTGAGCTTTACAGAAAAAGCGTTGCGGAAGATAAATTCAATAATGATAAATATGAAAAGATATTGGGTAACGGGAAAAACCTTTCGCACCTGGTAGTATGCATCATGAAGCGCGATGAACAAAAACGCGTTCCGGAAATTGAAGAAATTTCCGCTACAGCAGCAGCTATTCAGAATATACTGCTCGGCGCAGCATCTTTAGGTATTGCTAGCTTCTGGTCAACAGGCGGAATGACACATACAGATGCTATGAAGGAATTCCTGAGACTGAATATTAATGATAATGTTTTGGGATTGATATACCTTGGATACAGTGATAGTGAATATGATGGCAAAAGAGTAATTCCGGTAGAAGAAAAAATAACATGGAAGTAATTCAATTAAAGAAAATAATAATTTCAAATGAAAATACTGTATATATTCCCGCATCCCGATGATGAGTCATTCGGACCCGCACAGGTAATGTCAAAGCAGCGCAGGGATGGTCACGATGTTTACCTCCTTACACTGACAAAAGGCGGCGCCACAAAACAGCGCCATAAATTCGGATACTCTGTGGAAGAAATGGGTGAAATAAGGTACAAAGAAATGCTTGATGTTGAAAAAGTACTTAACTTATCAGGCATGAATGTGCTGGACCTTCCCGATAGCGGCCTGAAGGAAATGGACCCCAGGGATATTGAAAAAGTTGTGAAAGATGAAATTGAACGCCTGAAGCCGGATGTAATAGTAACATATGCAGTACACGGAATAAGCGGCTTCCATGATCACCTGATAATCCACGGAATAGTTAAACGGGTGTTTGTTGAAATGAAGGAATCTGCTCCATACTTAAAAAGGCTTGCGCTGTTTACAATAACAGAAGAAGCCGCTGCGAAACAGACCCATTTTAAAATAAGCGGCTCAAAACCTGAAGAAATTGACTGTATCGTAAAGGTTGATAAGCAGGATGTACAAAATTCCATAAAGGCGCTTGATTGTTATGTAACTTTTAAGGAAACAATTGACGCTACAAAGATCAAAGAACAGATTCCCGATGAAGCTGTATTTGAGATCTACGGGGAAACACATGAACCAAAACTTAAAGACCTGTTTGAAGGTTTATAATAATAGAGGACAAATAAAAAATATGATAGTAATGTATGAATACCTGGCAGATATTGACCTGCCGGTTCCGTTTACCGATGATTTTCTTTCGCTGGTACCCAGGCAAAGAGCTATGGTGAATAAACTTATGAATGAAGGGGTAATTTCAAGTTATGCGCTTTCAATTGAAAGCGGTAAGTTGTGGATAAATATCATCGCAGAATCCGAAGATAATGTAAGAACACTGATTGACAGTTTTCCGATTGCTGAACACATTTTTTACAATGTACACAGACTGACTTTTCATAACAGCATTAGTATGAAAATACCGGATTTTTCAGTGAACTGAATTTTCCGGTATGAAGCATGTTTTACCCTTATGTGATAATCTCAACTAGTTAGAATAAACATATAATGAAGATACCTGATAATACAAAAATTCAGAGCGTGGAACTGAAAGTTAAGGACCTGAAAAGGTCTCTTAACTTTTACTCACACTTAATGGGATTTAAAATAATAAACCAAACCGATAGTTCTGCGGAGCTATCAGCCAACGGCAAACAACCTTACATTTTAAAACTTGCTGAAGATAAAACCGCAGTATACAGACATAAAAGTACCACCGGGCTTTTCCATATAGCAATAAGACTGCCAAACAGGAAAGAGCTTGCGAGGGTTTTCCTCAGGCTGTTTAAAGAAAGGGTCAAGTTCCAGGGCTTTTCAGATCATATCGTCAGCGAAGCTTTGTATCTTGCAGATCCTGATGAGAACGGAGTTGAGCTTTATGCGGACAGGCCCAAAGATGAATGGCAGTATGAAATGGGACAGATCGCAATGGATACACTCCCGCTGAATCTGAATGTAATAACAGATGAACTTGATGACAGGGATGTATGGAACGGCATTCACCCTGATACTGAAATCGGGCACATCCACCTGAACGTGAGTGACCTCAAAAAGGCTCAGAACTTTTACAGTTTTATTTTAGGCATGAATGTTACGAACTCATCATATAACGGCGCGATGTTCTTTTCAGCCGGGGGCTATCACCATCATATAGGGACAAATATATGGTCATCCAGGAACGGCTCACCCGCTCCGGAAAATACCATGGGTATGATTAGTTTTACCATAAAAGTCCCTGATGCGCAGTACATTCAGGAAATTCAGAATCGCGCCGGCGAAGCCGGGCTGGTTCTGAAAAATTTTGACGGCAAACAACTGCTTTTAGAAGATTTTGATGATATCAAAATTAATGTAATTTTGTAGCATAAATGGATTTTTATAGTGGTTTTGATATTGTATCTTACAGTTAACCATTCATACTTAAGAGCAGTATTTATTCATGAAAACCGAAGTTGTTCCATATGATCCTGCATGGAAAGAAAAGTATTTACACGAAGCCCTTGTAATAAAACAAAAATGCGGTGATAAGATCCTGATTATTGAACATGCCGGCAGTACCTCTGTTGAGGGTTTAGCTGCCAAACCGGTTATTGATATTTACATTGGGACAAGGTCAATTGATGATGCACACAGCCTTATCGCCCCTTTAACTGAACTGGGTTATGAATATTACAAAGATTTTGAAGATGTGCTTCCCTTCAGAAGGTACTTCAGGAAATTCATTAATGGCAAACGTTCTTTTCACATACATGCAACGCATGCGGGTCATTATTTCAGAAATATTGACCTGATGTTCAGGGATTACGTTTCAGTTAACAAAGCAGCAGCGAAAGAATACGAAGACCTGAAACTGAAACTGGCAGATATTGATTTTGAAGAGCTGCAGGGGTATAATCACGCAAAAGATGAACTATGCTTAAAACTGAAATCTGATGCGCTTAAGTATTTTGGTGATATGTTTGAAAAGACAGAAGCAGAAGCAACGTACTTGATGCACAAATTTGCAGATGAAGGCTCAATGAACAAGGCCGGCTTCAAATTAATGCACAAAGATAATTTAACGGCCATCAGGTCAGATATTTTCCCTGGATTTTCTCTTAACAGAGTGCTAGGAATGAAAAATATAGATAATGAGTTTCTTGATGTGATTGATGATTTTTTTATGGGCAAAGAAGGAAAATATGCCCTGCAGATTCCGCCTGATTTACTGAATGATGAAAATAGAGAATTACTGAGATCAAGGAACTACAATTATGCAAACTCCTGGATTACTTTCTACAGGGATACATCTCCGGTAGAATCGAAAGGAACAGATCTTGAGATACGTGAAGTGACAGCAGAAAACGCGTCAGATTTTGCATATATGCTTAATGAAGTATTTAGCTTTCCCCATGAATTTGACGGGGTGATAAGCTCAACAATTGGCACTGAGCCATGGATAAATTTTATGGCATTTGACGGCTCTAAGCCTGCCGGCTCAGCCGGAATATGTATTACGGGTGAAACCGCATATCTCTCGTTTGCCAATGTACTGCCTGAATTCAGAAGGCGCGGTATACAGGGAGAGCTGCTTAAACGCAGAATAGACATAGCGCGCAAGCGCGGTGTGAAATGGGTATTTGTAGACACGGGTGAAGATTCAGAAGAGAATCCGAATCCATCCTACTGGAACATATTGAGGTATGGATTCCGTTTAATGTATAACAGGCCTAATTACGTTCGTATCAACGACCAGAACTTAAACTAAACTATTGAAAATATTAATCATACTTGCATTAGCCGCAATTAATCTTTTTTGCCAGCAGAAAGAAGTAAAACTGCTTCCGCCTGAATCAGGGATTTACCATACTGCTTTTTCTACAACTTATTCTTCATCCAATAATGTTTCCGATAGTGAAGTTTCGCATTTCGAAAATCTTGCGGGAAAAAAACTTGTATGGCTTAATTTTCAAAGCGACTGGTTTAACGGAATAAAATTCCCGGCTGAATCAGTAAAGAACATATGGAAGTATGGCGCAATTCCCTCAATCAGAATGCTGCCGTGGAGCACTTATGATAAGTATGATAAAACGTACTCACTTAAGAAAATTGTTGACGGCAAGTTTGAGAAAGAGCTCAGAACATGGGCTAAGGATTTAAAAAGAACTGACATCCCGGTATTAATTGGGTTTGCGGGTGAACCGAATGGTGATTGGTTTCCATGGAGCGGCATACAAAACGGCGGAGGTACAACCAACGGTTACGGCGATAAAAATCTTGCAGACGGTCCGGAGCTTTACCGTGATGCGTACAGATATATAATAGATATCTTTAAAGATGAAGGTGCAATGAAAGTTACATGGATATTTCATGTGAATTCAGTAGGTGCACCGGATGAAGAGTGGAACAATATAAAGAATTATTACCCGGGCGATAGTTACATTGACTGGATAGGCATCAGCGCCTACGGCGCACAGAGATGGGGCGAGAGCTACCAGAGATTTGTCGATATCATGCAGCCCGGTTATGATGAACTCCTGAAGCTATCGGGTAATAAGCCGATTGCGATACTTGAGTTTGGCGTTGCAGATTACCTGCCCAATGTAAACAAAGCGCTTTGGATACAAAGCGCGTTATATACAGTACAGCAGCCGGAGTTCAGCCGTATAAAGGCAGTGGGCTGGTGGAACTCAACCTGGATAAACAATGACGGAACAATGTCAGCAATTCAGATAGATTCATCCCCTGAATCACTCAGGTTTTACAAAGAAGCAATAGCACAACCCGTATTTGTAAGCGAATATAAATTAAGCAAATAGAATTTTTCTGCGTTTGAAATCCTGAACTTGTTTCAGGATCAGTAAACAACAAATAACATGATGCTGTAACAAGTACAGCATGACCAAACATTTCAATGAACGATAAAATAGTAATAAGTATATGCGGCGCAGCGGGTGCCGGCAAATCAACACTCGCAAAAAAACTGGTTAAAGAGCTTGGAGAAGACATGGCTTCAAGGATACCCGGTGACTACTACCTGAAATCATACAACGGAGAACCGCTTGAAGATTACATGAACACTCCGTTTAAATATGACTGGGAAATGATACAACAGGTCATAAATACCCCGATCGGGCTCGCGGCAGAAACACCGGATTTTGATTTTAATAAACTACTGAGGATAAATAAAACCGGCGGCAAACCTTTCACTATCCGAAGGTATATGATAATCGATACAATGCTTCCCTACCCCAAGAGCAATTATATTTTCAGAATGACAGCACCGGAAGATCTGCGCCTGAAGAATATTAAGGAACGCGATAGGGCTCAGAAAACCAACTCAGCCCGCAACTGGGAAAAAATGGAGATCACAGCAAAAGAACTTACCTCACGGAAGATAAGATTCAACATGGAGCTAAGCGCATTTAATGAATTTGATGTTAACGTAGGGAAGATCATAGATTATTTAAAGTAATAATACTTTTGCAGCAATTTATCTTTTAGCTCTTGCAAGCACAGCAAACTGTAAAAAATACTCATTTAGGAAGTCCATTTGGTTTTTGAGATCCTTATAATATTTCTGATCGAAAAATAATGAACAGAATAATTCACGGCTTCGTGTAATCTCCTTCAATCTGTCTTTCCATCTTCTATCGGCCACAGTCAGGTCAAAAAGTTCCAGAGTTCTGTCAATCGCTTTATCCATGCGTACCTTATCATCTTTTTCAAAAGAAGCGATTGTTCTGTTGACTTCACTGCCAATATTTGCAAGCTGCTCAGCTAGTGTCATTGTGAACCACCTGCCCTGAGCCAGATCAACATGATAGTCCTTATTCATAATTTACTAATTTTTCAATAATTAAGATGATTCTGTTTCGCACTTCAATATCCTCTACATCTCTTGAACGGTTACCTTGCCTGGGACGAATATTTATCATAGAATCAAACTCGATCATTTTATCAATCTCATTAAAAGGGTAGATATTAATGCCCCATAAATCTTTCTGCTGAGAACCATTCTGCAAGAGCAATCCTTCTTCATCTGAATGCAGCTCAGCATCAATTACCATAATTTCTTTTTCTATATCTACCACCCCTTTAACAAAGTCACCGAAGCCACTTTCAGCTATTTGTTTTAATTCTGTAACAGATATTTTATCTTCAACAATTTTCAAAATATAAATTTACTTTCTGTATTCACTTCTAAATCCATATTCATTGATTCAAAACTACACCTGAAGCACACCCGGATTGAACTTAGGTATTTCGGGGTTATTATTGGCGCAGCCAAGACTGGTTGAAATGATTTTCCTTGTATCCGCAGGATCTATTATTCCATCTACCCACAGCCGCGAAGCGGCATAAAGCGGGTCTGCGTGAGCATCGTAATGATCCTTAATCTCTTTCAGCATTGCATCCTGTTCTTCCTGAGTAAGCTCGGTTTTGCCCTGCTTCTTCAGCTGCCCTATTTTAATATTCAGAAGTACATTGCTTGCCTGTGCACCGCCCATAACCGCAATTGATGCAGTTGGGTAAGCGAAAATAAACCTCGGGTCATAAGCCTTGCCGCACATTGCGTAGTTTCCTGCGCCGTAGCTGTTGCCAACAATAATAGTAATTTTAGGTACTACGGAATTTGCCACAGCATTAACCATCTTTGCGCCGTCTTTGATAATTCCTCCGTGCTCAGCCCTGGAGCCGACCATAAATCCCGTTACATCCTGCAGAAAAACCAATGGTATTTTTTTTTGGTTGCAGTTCATAATAAAGCGCGCGCCTTTATCAGCACTATCGGAATATATCACTCCCCCAACCTGCATTTCACCTTTTGCGGTCTTTGAAATAGTTCTCTGATTCGCAACTATTCCAACTGACCAGCCGTCAATCCTTGCATATGCAGTAATAATACTCTTTCC
>JAUQWQ010000023.1 GCA_030835085.1 Ignavibacteria bacterium | reverse complement strand
ATCCTGGTTTCAGGATTAAAAGGATTTGGGTAATTCTGTTCTAATCTGTATTCACCGGGCATTTCGCCATAATTATTAATAGCTGTAATTATTGCACCACCGCCATTATTGGTCTTCAATATAGTACCGTTATTTCCGCATGCGTAACCGCGGTCATCCGAGAGATAGAAAAATATTGAATTTAGTTGTTGTGTTGTTGGAGTAGTCTGGAATCCGAATACGCTGCCGCTGTTTGTAGATTTTATTATCGTGCCGTTATCGCCGCAAATATATATCCTTGAAGTATTGTTAACAGAATACTCTACTGATCTTAATGTTACAGCAGTATTGCTGTTCTGCCCGAACCAGTTAATTCCGAAGTTTGTACTTCTCCAGATCAATCCGTTGGTTCCAACAGTAATATCAGTATTCCCAAACAGGGGAACGCCGTACAGGTTTTCTGCGGTTCCGCTGGGTATAAGCTGCCAGTTTATGCCTGCAGATCCTTTCAGTACTACTCCGCTGTTGCCGACAATATAATTTGAAAATATTGCACATACTGAGTTCAATTGAACTGTTGTAGGGCTTGGAAGAGCGGTCCAACTGATACCAAAATCAGAACTTTTTATAATGGTACCGCTATCACCAACGGCAACAAATCCAAAATCGCTGATGTTCCTCAAAGTTTTAGTTGTAGGAGAAGTGATTGTTATCCAGTTAGTACCAAAATCAGTTGTTCTCAGTATGATCCCGCCCTCGCCAACAGCCATAACCGGAGCAGCAGCACTTTCCATGAAACAAATACTGTACAGACCATTTGTTGTACCGGATACCTGCTGGGTCCAGTTTGTTCCTCCATTTGTAGTATGAAGAATAACCCCGTTATCACCGCAAGCCCATGCAATATTTTCATTTCCATGGTGCGAATTGATGGAATGCAGATTAACTGATATTCCGCTTACCTGCAGAAACCAGCCTGTTTGAGAAAAAAGGACCGGCTGGAGCAATAGAATGGATATTATTGGTATTAAAATGGATGAATGTTTCATAATTATCTATTTTATCAAAACCATTTTTTTAGTTTCAGTGAAATTGTTTGTTATCAGCTGATAAAAATAAACACCGCTTGCAAGATTTGATGCATTGAATTCGTATTCATATATCCCTGTATTATGCCATTCATTCACTAATGTATAAACTTCTTTTCCGTTCATATCATATATTACAAGTTTCGCCTGAGATGATTCAGGAATTGAGTATTTTATCCTGGTCACAGGATTAAAAGGATTGGGATAATTTTGGAATAATGAAAATTCTCCGGGAATTTCTGTTGATATTGGCTGAATACCAATTGGTATCTCATAAGTTAAAGTAAGTGACCAGGATCTTAAAGAACCCGTATCAGGTGCTTTCCTGTCATATATTTTGAGTATCCATGGACCCTGACCCGGCAATAACATATGTCTTGTTAAAGACCGGCAAGGTGCATAAAAACCTGTAAATGGAGGTAATGCGCTGTTACATATATTTACTGCTGAAGTATCGTTCAGATTTGTATTTATCATATTATCCAGCGGACCTCCTCTTCGGTAAAGCAGGGTATCTTCTATGGAACCGTTCTTCAGCGTGATCTCCAGATCTCCCATAGCTGAGTGAAGGATCGTATCAATTTTTATATTGATATATCTTATAATGGCAGAAGGCGGCAGAACATCTGAATTAAGCATAACTGTATCGTATGTATACTGACTATCAAGTATCGGTTTGAATAAATTGCTTCTTTGGAAAGTTGTTGTAAATGTATTCGTAGGCTGCATCTTCAATAACATAAGATCATTATTACTGCTACCGGCTATATACAAATTATCAGACGAATATCCTGAATAGTAAGCAAAATCTGTACTGTTACCTGTCCTGTTATACAGGTAAGTCCACAATCTGTTACCACTGGTATTATCGTATTTTAACAGCATTAAATTGGTTTTTCCATACTTAATCTCGAATCCGGAAATTAGTATATTCCGGCTGTTATCAAAACCAATGTTATAGGGATAAGTTTTAATGTTAAAAAAGTCACCATACCTTCTATCCCACTGTAAACTGCCGGATGAATTATATTTTAATAAAAAAGTACTGGAATTGGAAGTGTAAGGATACAACTGTGTTTGGCCCAATACGAATATATCATCATTATTATCTATTAGAAGCTTTTTACTGAGCTCTGAACCCGGATTTATAGTATGGTAAACCTGAGACCACAATAAGTTTCCGGATGGGGAATATTTCTGAAGCAATACCGAAGCTGAATCAAAATTGTAAACATCATCAGTGGCGCCGGTTGCAATAATGTTTCCTGCATTGTCAAATTTCATATCGAAAATGCAATCAGCATTATTCTGCACGCCATTGTGAAATTTTGCCCATTGCAGTACACCAGCTGAATTATATTTCAGCAATGCAGCATTCAGGAAACCCGCCGCAGTATCATTTACAGAACCGCCTACATATACATTAGATTGATTATCTGCAATTATGCATTCTCCTGCATTGAGTCTTACTCTGTACGATGCATATTTTCTAACCCACTGTAATGCTCCGCCGGAATTTAGTTTTAAAGTTGTAATAGAATCATAATTTAAAATATAATGATGCGAGTAACCTGTGACATAACAGTTAGATTGATTGTCAAGGGTTATTGCGGCAGGCTCATCATCAGAATCAATCCCGCTGGAAGTTGTATAAAAATAATCCCAAAGAAAATTTCCATTCGGTCCATATTTTATAATCCCGAAATCAATTCCGGTATTATATCCATGGCTGTTATCCAGAATGTAAATATTACCCTGAATATCCTGTACCATACTGATCGGGAAGTCTCCGCTGTCTAATCCGGGACGTGAATATGTTCTGCGCCATAATAATGTTCCTGCATTGCTAACTTTACCAATCATTATATAACCGCCACTAACCTGGTTTGTATCTTCATTTGAAGATGCTAAAAAAATAAAATTATTGTTGTTATCAGTTAATATAGTACTAATATTCTGTTGATTATTACTATTTAAATGAAACGTATATTCCCATTCAGGGGCAATTTGAGCAAAAATACTAAATGAAGAAAAAAATATAAAAAGTAACAGTGTTTTCATGTTGATTATTTAATAAGAATCATTTTTTTAGTTTCAGTGAAATTGTTTGCTGTAAAACGATAAAAGTATGTTCCGCTTGCAAGTCCTGAAGCATTAAAATCAATTTCATATATCCCCGGGCTTAAATTTTCATTTAACACATTTTTAATCAGCCTGCCGGAGTTATCGAAAATTGTAAGATTTACATGACTATTTTCAGGTAGATTAAATTTGATCTTAGTTGCCGGATTAAACGGGTTGGGATAGTTCTGTTCAAGCAGGTACCAGTCCGGTATTTCAGTTGAAATTGGCTCAATTCCGATAGTTGATGAATATTTTATTGTCACAAAATCAGTATTCCCAAGGTTATCACTTCCGCCCGAAACATATACATTACCATAGCTATCTACAGTCAATGCATTGCCGCTGTCAAATTCATTACCAATACCATTGTATGTTTGTACCCATTGCTGCACTCCCGCGGAATTATATCCAATGGTAACAATGTTTTGTGGATTACCTGTGCCATCACCAACAATACCGGTAACATATACATTACCGTTTGCATCAGGGGCGACCCAGTTACAGTAGTCATTACTTGAGTCTGGACCGGTATAACGCGCTATCCATTGCTGCACGCCTGAATTGTTATACTTAATCGTGCAGTAATCATCTCCGGTACCAACTCCCGCGCTGTTGCCGGTAATGTAAACATTACCTGCCGGATCTAAAATGATGTTCCATGATTCATCCCATCCATCGGGACCGTCATATCTCTGTACCCACTGCTGAGCGCCTGAATTGTTATACTTAATTGTACAATAATCCGGACCCGAGGTGCTTCCGTAACTATAACCGGTTACGAAAATGTTTCCATTTGCGTCAATTGCATTTGATGAAGGGAAATCCTCACCGTTTCCCGTTCCGTTGTAAAACACAGCCCAAATCTGAACGCCGCTTGCGTTATATTTTACAGTAATGTAATCCAGGTCAGAACCTGTCCTGGTGACTGCGCCTGTAACATATGAATTACCTGCATTATCAATTGCAATTGAATTACCGTAATCATCATTATTTGCTGAGCCATTGTACCTTACCATCCATTGCTGCGCGCCTGATGAATTATACTTTATAGTACATATATCATCTCCTGTTGACCCTCCGTTGCTGTAGCCGGTGATATACACGTTACCGGAATTATCAACCTGCAGCGAATATACTTCATCAGTTGCATTACCCGGACCGTTGTATCTTGATGCCCATTGCTGCACTCCCGCAGAATTATATTTTACAACGCAGTAATCAAGTCCGGAACCGTTACCTGTGCTTGCACCGCTTACATAAACATTTCCTGCATTATCAACTTTTACCAGGTATGCGTCATCCTCTGCATTACCCGGACCGTTGTATCTGCCAACCCATTGTGTGAGTCCTTCACTGTTGTATTTGACAACAGTGAAATCCTTGCCGGAACCTGAACCCGTACTGGCTCCCGCAACATAGATATTGCCTGCTCCATCAACATAAATTGAGGTTGCTTCATCGTAATCGTTGCCGGTTCCGTTATATCTTTTTTCCCATACGGTTGAAACCTGTGAGAGTAATTGAGTTGAAAAAATACAAATTAATATAAACAGTAGAATTGTTTTCATGATAATTATTTAATTAGAACCATTTTTTTTGATTCTGTAAAATCTTCTGTGATAAGCTTATAGAAATAGATGCCTGATGAAAGATCAGATGCATTAAAATCCGTTTCATATGTTCCGGTTGATAGATTGCTTTCCATTAAAGTGCTGATTTCTTTTCCTGTAAGGTCGTATATTATTATTTTTGTATAAGATTGTTTTGGAATCGAGAATTTGATCTTTGTTACTGGGTTAAAAGGGTTTGGATAATTCTGCTGCAGATTATATGTAACGGGAATTTCGCCGGATACCGGTTCAATACCTATCGGTGTTTCATATTCAATTGTAATTGACCAAGCTTTCAGCACACCGGTATCAGGTGAGCGTCTGTCGTAGATCTTTAAGATCCATGGACCGGAAGCGCTTAAATTGTTAAACTGCTCAAGAGCCCAGCAGGGTTTATAATAACCGGTATAAGGCGAGTTTCCTGAACTGCAGATACTGGAAGTGCATGTATCGCTTAACTTTGTCCCAATAAAATTATCAAAGGGTCCGCCTCTTTGATAGATAAGTGTATCAGTTTTTCCTTCATGTACAAGCATAACATTCAGATCACCTGTAGCTGTATGAAGTATTGTATCAATATTTACATAAACACGTTTTACCTGTGTAAATGGCGGTAACTGCATTGTTGTAGTTGATATAGTATCATATGTATACTGACTATCCAGAATGGGTTTTGATAAATTTACTCTGGAAGTAGAGAATAACTGTGAATTAGAAGGTGTTAATTTAACTAACATTACAGATGAATTGTGATAGCCTCCGAGGACAATTTTTGAATCATTTGAATTGAAGAATGTTGTTGCCTGGTCAAATCCTGTTCCATTATATGAAAATCTGTATGTTGCTACCAGTGATCCTGATGGACTGAATTTTTCCATACACATTTCGGTTCTTTGATAAGCACTTTTATAACCTGTGGTGATGATATTATTAGAATTATCCAGATTCATGGAATAAACGTAATGATCCATTGGTTTTACCCATAGCTGCTGGCCGGAAGTATTCACTTTAAGCAGGTAACTTTCACTGTAATAATGTATATCGAGATAAATGTTTGTATTATCGGAAAAAATTCTTCTTGGTCCCTCTGTTCCGTTATTTGAAATGTTGTAAATATTTGCCCATTGGAGAATTCCGGATGAGTTATATTTCAACAGCAAAGTTTTTGTTGTATCATCACCCGAAACTTCGCGTTTTGCATCACATACGTACAGGTTTTGACTATTATCAAGAAAAGATAAAGGGGATGTATGGTTGTAATATAAGGCTTGTGTATTAAAATATTTTCTGAACCATATAGTATTACCAGCATTATCAAATTTTACATTTATAATACTAATACCACTCATACCGGATGCATAAATATTGTTTGATGGATCTATTTTTATATTTTGTATATAATTAAAAGATGAATTTGTATCCCTTAATGTCCTGACCCACTGAACAGTTAAATTGTGATCAAATTTAGCAATCAAAGCTGAATCTATAAAAGTTTGATCATTAGCAACTGTCCCGCAAATAAAATAATTACCGGTATTATCTTTTAAGATATCTGAAGCAGCCGTTATAGGGTTTCCCTGACGTTTATATTCAATAGAATTTAACAGAAGCCCGGAACTATTGTATATCACTAAAAATATTTTATTATCTGTGTAACTTTGTGAATTTGCATTACCCAATACTATAATATTGCCTGACAGGTCGATTATTAATTTTTTAGGACGGTCCTGATTATCAGGTGCTGATGAATTATATTCCCTCTGCCATAAAAATGTTCCATTATTATTGAATTTAGTTAATATTAAATTAGAATTTCCTGCATTATCATAGGCGTTAGCAATATAAAAATTACCCATTACATCAATTGCAGATAAATCAGAATTATCAATATTCAGATTAGTTTGCGATTGTACCTGAACCCACTCCGGTACATACTGGGAATAAATAATTTTTATTGATGCTAATAAAAGAAAAAGTGTAATTTTTTTCATTTAGAAGGAAGTTTAGTTTAAGATATGTTAAATATAACAATAATTGTTTTTTATTTATAAAGGGAAATGAGGTACATTTACAATTCAGCTAATTTTCCAACAAAATTATGGATTTCCGTGAGCTTTTCAGCCGGTGTTGGCTGCTTGGGAATGCGGAATAGCACCGATAGTGAGCTCTTTGATTGTTTAACCCGTGATGTGTTTTTGAAGTGCTCATTTATAAAGCCCAGTACTTTTTCAAAGTACCCGCTTGTGTATATATTTTCATTATTCAGGTCAAAGAATAATTCAAGCTGTTCGCCTGAAATTACTATTTTTTCAAATCCTATCTTAGAAAGTATTAACTTGATTTCAATGTGATGCAGCAGTGAAGTTACTTCATCAGTTAGTTTTCCAAAACGGTCCTCAAGCTCTAGCTTAATTTCATTAAGCTCATCCTGCGATGTAACTTTTGATAATCTCTGGTAAATTTCAAGCCTTGTGTTTTCATCATCAATATATGTTTCGGGTAAAAACATACTGATATCTGATTCAACCAGCACATCTTTAAATTTATGTTTGCTGCTTTTCTGTGTAAGCTGCTGTATCGTTTCTGCGGGCAGTGATTCA
>JAUQWQ010000022.1 GCA_030835085.1 Ignavibacteria bacterium | reverse complement strand
CAGACGGGCTTGTACGATATTCCGCAGGCATTGAAGATATTAATGACCTCTTGTGGGATCTTGAACAGGCATTAGAGAAAGTAGAGTAACGATTCCGTAGACCTGAAATAATAACTTTTGATCCGAAAAGGCTGCAAATATAGAAAATGCAGCCTTTTTTGTTATCAAAAGAATAATCATATAAGGAGTCAAAAAGATTAAGTTCTCATAAATCAATAAAAAATAATTCTTTTTCGTTTTCTAATTATTATGTTTTTTGTATATTACGCTCTATTTATCAATGATTTAAGAATAAGTACAACCAAGCATTGAATACTTTTCATGAAATAATATAAGAGCAAATGAAAAATCAATCAAAGGTAGTTGAGTATAATTTCGAAGCAAATGAGTTTAACTGGGAGATTTCTCCCGGTAAAACAATTGAAGCATGGGGATTCAATAAACAGCTTCCGGGTCCAACTTTAAGAGCAAATGCGGGAGATACCCTGGTTGTACGACTAACTAATAATCTTAAAGAATCTACAATGATCCATTGGCACGGATTACGCATCCCTGCGACTATGGATGGTACCGATGCAGTTCAAAAACCTGTTGACCCTGGTGAGGTCTTTGAGTATCGCTTTGTTCTTCCTGATGCTGGTACATTTTGGTACCATTCGCATTTCAATGAAACGGAACAAATGGAAAAAGGGTTGTATGGTGCGTTAATAGTTGAAGACCAAACTGATCCGGTTTTTGACGGTGAAAAAGTATTTATGATCGATGACATGAAACTGGATTCTAATAATAAATTTACCAAACCCGGATGGGCTGTTCCGCGAATTGTTGAAAGGCATGATGGACGTGAAGGCAATACTTTGTTAATAAATGGTAAAGAAAATCCATTGATAGAAATTCATGCCGGTCAAACAGAAAGATGGCGTTTTATCAATTCATCCAGTGCCAGATATTTTTTGCTACATTTAGACGGGAAAGAATTTAAAATAATCGGAACAGATGGCGGACTGCTTGAACGCCCACGCACGGTAACAAGTGTATTGATAACTCCGGGTGAAAGAATAGATATTGCAGCGGGACCTTTTAATGAAGGGGAATCTTTTGCTTTAGAGTCATTGCGTTATAACAGAAGTACTTTCCTCAAACCAAAACGCCAAATTTTTGCAACTGTTAAGGTAGGAGAACAAAAACCTTCAACTGCATTCATTCCGGAAACGTTAAGAAGAATTGAGCCTTTGGCAAATCAGGATGCAGTAATAACAAGGAAAGTTAAACTTTCTGTCGGACCAAGCTTAAAAGATGGAATGAATTTTCTAGTAAACGATGACGTCCATATCAATGACAAACCGGTAAAAGTCGGTGAACTGCAGATCTGGGAAGTTTCCAACACCAGTTTGATGGACCATCCTTTTCATTTACATGGATTTTTCTTCCAGGTAATTGAAGAAAATGGTAAAGCACCGGAATATATGGCCTGGAAAGATACAGTCAATTTGACCCCGAGAAGTAAGGTAAAAATTGCATGGATGCCTGATAATCGCCCGGGTACCTGGATGTATCATTGTCATATTATCGAACATCATGCTGCAGGAATGATGGCTAACTTTGAAGTATATGACAGCGAAAAACAAAGTGAGGACTCGCTCAACACTCAGTCGCATCATCATCACCATCACCACCATAAACCATAGTGTCAGTTTAAAATCTGAAAATTACAGTTAAGTATTATATCAAATAATTAAGTAATAATTATGAAGGCTGCATTGATAGGTTTTGTTTCGGGGGTTGTTATAATTTTAATATTCGTACTACTTAAACGAATAGAAAAAAAGTTAATATATGGTATGATACTTGCCGTAATAGGATTTTTGTATGTAGGTTTTACCTGGTCTGATTTCGGGCTTTTTTCTATAAACACATTACAGGCAATATTCTTTTTATTTCTGGCTTATTACGGAATCAAAAGCAATTCGTATATTTTGATCGCGGGGTATTTCCTGCATGGTATATGGGATTTAGTTTATAGCCAGGCTGCAAATACTGCTTTAATCCCGCCACATTATGATCTGTTCTGTTCAACTCTTGACTTCACTGTTGGTGTATATCTATTGATCATAAGATATCAATTAGGTGTTAAAGCAAAAGTTTAATACAATGACATTTTGAGATCTTTCTGATCGCCTAATCAAATATACTCCATTTACATACCCGCTTTGTGAATTGATAATATTTTCAGTTATCTCTAAACTTTTGATAATCTTATGATAATTTGGTGCTGCAGCTTCTGCCTACGTTATCGCTTCGGCAGACAGGCAGCTGGTCTACGACTTTACGAGTCGAAGACTCGCAGATGAGAGTGCTTGAATGGCAATCAAGAGGTAAGGAATTTCCCAACGGGACTTCTTCGGAGAGATCCCCCTTAGTTCCACAGGCTGTAAGTATGAGAAACTAAAAGGGTTAGCATTGGTTGCTAACCCTTTTAATTTTTACACACTAGATTCTGGCTACGATTTGGCTACAATTTGGCTACGATTTGGCTACGAATTGGCTACGAATTGTTTACAACAGATGTAAATAGATTTGTGTAAATAATGATTTTTTCATTTTAGATATCCTTCATTTCATTAGTTTTCTCAATCAGCCATTCGTATTCATTAATACTTTTATCTTTTTTGATTTCATTTATTAAATTCTCCCTGCTTGTTACTCTTTCATTTTTTATTTGAATAGAAACGAGTTTTCTTAATATTATTAAAAACTTTGTAATTTTTTCCCTTTTTTTATCAGTTACTGATTTATTGTTTTTTAGAAATTTCTTGTAGCTCTCTATTGCATAAAAGATATTTTCATAAAGCCGTTTTTCATATAATATTTTCAACTCTATGTCTTTGATATCTGTTTTTGCAAAATGATTGAATCCCTTTATTGTGCTTATATAAGTATGCGCCTCTTCGTATTTCCCCAAATTAAAATATAAATTTGCATAAGATAGCTTGTATATTTCATCCCGATGTTCACGTCTGAGTTTCCTATAGTGGGCCTCTATAAAATTTTGGAACCATTTATATTTTTTTAATATTAATGAATATTTCATAATTCCCCGAAAGAACTGAACAGTAATGCCGGGACTATCTTTTATGATCACTAAAATATCTTTGTATATGCTTAATATCTCTTTGTCATAAAAATGTTTATGCTTTTCGTCAATTTGTTTCCGAATAACGCAATCATTGATCATCAATTCATAAACACTCTTTAATAATATTTTAGAGAATCTGTTTGCATTTTTTTTGACAGCTTTTTTTAACTTTAAGTACTTTTGGAAATCTTCCATATCACTGAATTCTTCGAATAATAGTATGGATATCTGCAATAGAAGTTTATACTCATTTTCTTCTTTCATCGTATTAAATATATTTACAATATTAATACTTTTATAAATTTTCTCGAAATCGTGAACAGGAGTAATATTATAATATCTTGAAATGGTGATAATATTCCTGTAGGATGTAATAAAATTCCAAAAAAAGAATATCATACTTAAAACCATAGTCTCTTTACTAATATTGATCATTCCAAAAATTTGTTCGCGATTTTCCTCCCCTGATTTCTTTGAAATGTAATTATGTTTAAGGATCTTTAGATTGCTTATTTGAAAAAGATCTCCGATATCATTCGTTTTTCCTTCACTTGCTTCTTTTTCAATTGCTATCATATGCTTCTCGAAGAGTTTATCAAGATTTCTGAAATAGTATTGCCCTAAAAGATAATTTGCACTTTCGTATTTACTTTCTGAAATGAATTCATGCACTAAAAACTTTTTTAGAATAATTAAAAGATCCGAAAACATCCTTCTTATAACAAAATCTTTATACTCTCCTTTAAACTCTAAATCCCTCCATATATTCTCCTTCGTATAATTTTCATTTATATTATAATGATGTATATAGTCTTTCAGTACTCCAAAAAATTCGATCATTTTTTTGCTTTTAGTGAAGTATGGGGACCTGATAAACAAATCGAATTTATTTAATTCCTTTTTCGAAAAGGACCTGATAATATTAATTGACTGATGTTTAAGCATAATTAGATTCTTTGGATTATCCTATTTTTGAATAAAATATTTATATCAATTATATATAAACAATTGTTTGTAATAAATGCACAAAACTTAATTCAAATGAGCAGCAATATATTTATAATCAATAAGTTGAGAATCGCAGTAAAGATTATTCGATGCACAAATTGTAATTTTTTTCTTTTGGTGATTGATTTTAATGTGAGTAATTTTGTGTGTGAGAAGTTTTATGAAAATCATGATTCAGTTGTTTTGATTTCTGATTAAAATCAAATCCGAAAATCTCACTTTAGTGCTTTTTATGGTTAACCAACTTTTTATTATTAATTAATGAAGATTAAAATGAAACATTTTATTTTGTTCACATTCTTGTGTATTATTTTAATGTTTTTTTATTCCGGTAATGCTTTTTCACAGTACGCAGTATATTTAAATTCAGCATATCCCTTTGTTGATATATTGGGGGATAGTTGTGTCGGCATCGGTAGTGAACGTCACGATAGCGGAATTTTTACCAATGCCAATGGTTGGAATTCTCAAGTCACAGAAGGACGAATTGTTTTAAAATTTACACCTTCTTCTTACCCGTGGAAGTATGACAGGATGTGTATTGCATTAACATCGCTAATGGCGATGGCAGATTCTTTACAATTTGATATCGTAATATACGACACAACTGGAAACGGTGGAATTCCCGGTACGACCCCTGTTTTTACTCTTACAAATCAGATTGCAAGACCAATTTTAAGTTTGCCCGAATTTTCTTGGTTCTCATTTGATATTTCATCTTCGCCTCAACTGAATAGCGGCTCATATTTTATTGGAATAAGATATGACGCGTCTCAAACTTCCCAGGGAGATAAATATATTTTATCTGATGGCGACACATCCTTATCAATATGGCCTGGTTATGGATGGTCATCACTTATCGGCCAATGGACTGAAGCACAAAACATATGGCCGGGATATAAATGTTTCGCAATCCGCACTACTGGAAGCTCTGCAACAGGTATGACAAATATCAATACAACAATTCCGGAGAAATATGACCTGAAGCAAAATTACCCAAATCCTTTTAATCCAATGACGCAAATAGAATTCGGAATTCCTGAAAATAAGTTTGTAAAAATAACTGTATATGATATTACAGGGCGGGTAATAGAGATATTGGTAAATCAAGAACTAAATGCTGGAACATATAAAGTGATCTTTAATGCAGATTCATATTCAAGCGGAATGTATTTTTATAAATTGGAAACGGACGGATTTTCAGAAACAAAAAAAATGGTTTTAATCAAATAAATATTCTGTATGATCACAGAAGTCAATATGACTTCTGTGGATTCCCGCGGCGCGGCCCCCCTAAGTTCCGTAAATTTTAAAAAGGTCAGCTGATATTGCTGACCTTTTTTATTAACCGGAGAATGCACAGCGGGGAAGTAATCCTAGGCTATTGTTAAATTCAGCCGTAGTATTTTTTTATTATATTCTTCTATTGTTTCAAGAGTGTACTTATTCATGTACTGAAGATCAAGAAACCGCTTAATTGAGCTTATACTGAATGCCTTCTCATCTGCTGAATTTGCGGCATTTTCTTTAATATAACTTACAGATTCAAACTGCATATTATTTTCCCGGGCATTAATAAATATTCTTATACCCGGTATATCTGCTGCATCCCCGCATGCTGAGCTGAATAAATATTCAAGCAAAGGCATAAACAGCATTGTCGGTACTTCTATGTTGTTTGTATCGCCTGAAACTTTAAATGTTATATACCCCGGGATGTATCTTTCTTTTTGCAGATTAAGATAATTATTGATATAGTTTATTTCTTTATCAAGCGATATTTTTTCCTCTGAAGTTTCGTAAAGCATGTAGCTCATAATTTCTGAAAGGTTTTCGATGCTTTTTATCGCCTTTTCAGGCTTTTTTTCGATGAGGGTTTTAATATTACCAAGACTGTTTGAAAGGAATTTTGGATTTATCTGCGAGCGCAGCAGTGCAAGCTCGCCGGCAATAAACTGCTTCTCGGTTTCTTTCTGCAGCTTAACGTTTTCATACCATAACAGCGAAATTTTAAGGAGCGAACCGGATACTGCATATATGATATTTGTCTGCAGAATGCTCAGATATTGCCTGCTGAATGCCAGGAAGAATTTCTTTCCGCTTTGCTCAAACACATCAGCAAATAGAGTCCTGACAAAGATGTATGTAAACGGTAATGATATAATGGCAATGAAGATCAATCCATAGAGTATCAATAAGACAGGCTTTTTCTTTGTAACGTGCTGCTTCGAAAGAAAAAAGTAATACATATAAAAGACCGATACATGGAAAAATAGATAGAGAAAATAGTCACCGGCTATTATACCTGTTGAATATTTACCTATTGAAGGAATTACCTCGAGCCCCGTTGATATCAGCATTACCAACCAGAAAACGAGATGAAGCAGTATTTTGTTCTTTTTATTCAATCGCTCAAATCAGCTTAGCTGTTCTCCCTTATCAGGGAGATAACTTCGAAAAATCTTTTTTTGTATTTATCTCCAATAGGCAGTTCCTTTTTTGCAATTACAACACACTGCCCTTCAATTGAGTCAATTTTATCGATGGCAATCATATAAGACTTGTGAATTCTGATAAATTTTGTTTCCGGGAGTATCTTTTCAATATTCTTAAAGCTTTGCAGAGTTATGATATTTGATGCTGTGGTTTTAATGATAATGTACTCGCTTAAGCCTTCAATATAGATTATATCTTTCAGGTTAACCTTTAACATTTTATAGCCTGATTTTACAAAGATAAAATCCTTTTGATTATCAGCCGGCGCATGATCTTTGTGCGGTACTGTCAACAGATTGCAGGCTTTTTCCACAGCTTTCAGGAATCTTTCAAATGAAAATGGCTTCAGCAGGTAGTCGGTTACATCCAGATCGAATGCATCAACTGCATATTTCCTGTATGCTGTTGTCATTATTACTTTGGGTTTTTTCTGCAGTGTTTTTAGCAGCTGAGTGCCGGTGAGACCTCCCATTTCAATATCAAGGAAGATAAGATCGACCGTGTTTGCAGAGAGGTATTCCAAAACACTTATGCCGTCTTTGAATGTTTTCATCAGCTTCAGAAAAGGTACCTTTGATATATAGTCCATGATTATATCCAGAGCCAGGGGCTCATCATCAACAGCTATACATTTAATGGTCATGATATTAAAAAATTTAGTTTGACAATGAATTCGCTGCTGCCCGGTTCAATTTTCAGTTCATAATTCTTATCAAACAGAAGATCAAGCCTTCGGCGAATATTCGGAAGCCCGAAACCGCTGTTCTTATTTCCGGAGCTATTATTTTCTTTTGTGAAGTTTTTTGTACTGAATAATATCCGGCTTTCTGTAATATCCATTTTTATTATGATCCCGGGCGAGGGTTTGAGTTTATTCCCGTGTTTAAATGAATTTTCTATAAACGGCATGAATATAAGCGGGGGAACCTGCACTCCGGAATAATCGCCTGTGATAGAGAAAACTATATAATCCGGGTCGGTGTACCGGATCCTTTCAAGCTCCAGGTAGTTCTTTATATATCTTATTTCATTGCTGAGCGGTACTTTTTCAAGCGACGATTCATACAGCATATAGTCCATAATACCATTCAGTTTATCGATGCTGTAAACTGCTTTTGCAGGAATGCTTTTAATCAGCGATTTGATATTATTAAGTGTGTTAAACAAAAAGTGCGGATTGATCTGCGCTCTCAGCATTGCAAGCTCATTTGTAAGGTTCTGTTTTTCGGTTTCCATCTGTTTTATTTTGCTTCTGTACCAGATAAGAGATATCCTTGCAAGACTTCCGAGGATCGAATATATAGTTCCGGATGCCATTACCCCGTATATATACGTTACGACCCAATCCTGATGAGTAAACTTTACAGGCACATCAGGAGGATAGAAATATATAAAGGGATAATACGAAAGCAGGACTACTGAAAAACCTGAGATTGTTATGTAAACCAGACCGGCAAGTACAGTATAAACCGCGTATTTTTTACGTAATAACTTTTGGGATAAAATGTAATAAAACAGGTAAAATGAAAGGCTGTTGTATATCAATATTATTATTGTACCTGTTAATAATGGCAGAAACAGGATATTTTCGATATACGTGAACGTATCCAGCAATGAGACGGATATAACAACTATCCAGAATATAATATGGAATTTTAGTATTGTCCCGTTTTCCATAATAATGATCGTTGAAAAATAATCAATATCAAATGTTTTAAATATCCAATTTAAATGAACCCGCCGGAATATTAAGCGAAATAGCAAAAACCCTGCCCCAAAACATAAAAAAACAACCGTGTTTTCACTTATCAAAGCAAGCCTTTCACAGAATATTCACTGTGATATGCAGGAAATGATTTTCGCGCATTATTTGTATCAATTATATTTATGTGAAATTAATTTGAAACATTTTTCATACAACATAAACAAATCATGAAAGCATTTATCAGTTCAGTTATTTGTTTGGTATTTTTAAATACTTGCTATATTCCGGCCGCTATCCCTGACAGCCTATATTGGCGGCAAAACCCGCCGGGTGATTCCGCAGTCATATTTGCGCCGGGATTAATATCTCTGGCAAACAGAAGGGAAACCAAAATTGTTTTTTCCCCAAGCGGACTGGAGTGTCTGATAGGTGTTGGCGTGAGCAATGCCTTTAAGATAATGTACTCAAATCATTTTAACGGATACTGGTCAGAGCCGCAGACTGCTAATTTCATTGCTAATGTAAATCCAATAGAACCATTTTTTTCGCCTGATAGCCTTAATATCTTTTTTGTAAGTAATACAGATATCTATGTTTCTGCCCGCCTAAACCAGGACTGGGGAACACCTGTTAAGCTTGGATTTCCTGTCAATACGGGTTACGAAGAGTACCATCCAACAGTTTCCTCAGCGGGGACTCTTTATTTCTGTTCAACGCGCAGTAACGGCAGTCTGGATATTTATTGTTCTAAATATGAAAACGGGAGCTATTCAGCGGTTACAAAACTCGATGATGTCATTAACCGGCATAACTCTCAGCAGAACGGGGCTTATGATCCGTTCATTTCAGCAGATGAAAGTTACCTCATTTTTACTTCGGTCCGTTCGGGCGGATACGGCCAGGAAGATCAATATATAAGTTACAAAAGAAACGGCAGGTGGACTAATCCTAAAAATCTCGGACCGTTTATTAATTCCACCGGTATTGAATATGGATCCTATATCAGCCCTGAGAGCAATTACTATTTTTTCAGCCGGCCGGCCGGCTGGGGTCCAAATCAACCGGCAGATATTTATTGGGTTAGAGCAGATTTCATTCTGAAGCTAAGCAGAACTAATTTTGTTCCATATTTAAGAAATCAGATCCCGGACCAAACGGATACTGCCGGTAAACAATTTTTATATACTTTTCCTGACAGCACTTTTGCCGATGATGACGGGAATAATACTCTCACATATTCAGCAGCCTTAAGCAGCGGTGATCCATTGCCATCCTGGCTGAGTTTTGATTCTGCCACAAGAACTTTTTCAGGAGTAATCTCATCATTAACTTCCCTCAATATAAAAGTTACAGCAACAGATACAGCAAGTGCCAGTGCATCCTGCACATTTACACTGAATATCATTCAGCAAATTGGCTTGAACCCGGCAAATGAGATAATACCAAACCAATACAGGCTGCTGCAGAACTACCCAAATCCGTTCAATCCCACCACTAGTATTTTGTTTGATATACCCAAACAGTCGCATGTGTTATTGAAAGTATATGATTTAACCGGCAGAGAAGCAGCTGTGCTTGTAAATGAATTACTGCGTGCCGGAAGTTACAGTATAAACCTTAATGCAGTTAATTTAAGCAGCGGTGTTTACCTGTATAAACTTGCAGCAGAAGATTTCACCAAAACCAGAAAAATGATATTGATCAAGTAATAATCAGAATAACAGTATAATTCAGAATGCATAAAATAAAAAATACAAAAATGAGAACAATAATAATCATAACGTTTTTTACAGCCCTGTTATGCACCAGTATTGCACAGCCTATACCTGTGGATAGTCTTTATCTGGGACAGGTTCCACCGGGCTTCGAGCCTAAAATTTTCGTTTTACCGATAAATGGCAGTTTTAGACCAATTGAAAGGATCACAATTTCAAGCGATAGGAAAGAAATATATTTTAGTCAATTGAATGGTTATGGTAACACTCTCAACGTTACGAAAATACATTGTTACAAATATTTTGATAACATGTGGCAGGGACCAACTGAACTATTCAACGGATATGCAGCTCCGGCTTTATCACCCAATGACAGCATCTTGTTTATGCAGGCAACCATTACTTATGACAGGGGAGAAACATATTATTCCCGCAGAACAGCAACAGGATGGAGCACCCCGGTACAAATGTTCTATTTCAGCCAGCAATCGCATTATACGCAATCAACTAACCTGAACAATATTTATACATCCACTAATTTTCCGGGTTCATCACTCAGGGATATTGGGAAAATTCTGATAACCGGTTCTGATACTACATTATTTAATATCGGGCTGCCGGTAAACACAGCGCTGGATGAAAGCGATTTTTTTATAGCACGTGATGAATCATACATAATTCACGCACGGCACTCCTCATCTGCAACCGGCGATCTGCTTATCAGTTACAAAAAAACGGGCGGTGGATGGACGAATTCCAAATCTCTGGGCAGTCATATTAATTACCCCACGCCTACATGGGAATACGGACCGTTTGTAACTCAGGATAACAAATATCTCTTCTTTACACGCGGAGGAAATGCATGGAATTCCTATTTCACATACTGGTGCAGAATTGACAATATTATCGATAGCTTAAAGTACACAAATTATGTACCATATTTAAAGAATCAGATACCGAACCAGACTGATACGGCGGGTAAGCAGTTCAGTTATACTTTTCCTGACAGTACATTTTTTGATGATGATGGAAATAATACACTTTCATATTCAGCAGTATTAAGCAACGGCGCTCCATTGCCATCCTGGCTGAGCTTTGATTCAACCTCAAGGACTTTTTCAGGGGTAATATCACCGGTACAATCCATAAACTTAAAAGTAACAGCAACTGATACTGCGGGCGCAAATGCATCCTGCTTTTTTACACTGAATATTATTCAGCACATTGGTTTAGAGCCAATCAATGAAATTGTGCCAAATGAATACAGGTTGTTACAGAATTATCCCAACCCGTTCAATCCAAGTACAAGCATTTCGTTTGATATTATAAAACAAACTCAAACGATATTGAAAGTATATGATGTTACTGGCAGGGAAATTGCTGTTCTGGTGAATGAATCATTACGAGCCGGAAGTTATAAAGTCAATCTTAATGCAGGGAGTTTCAGCAGCGGTGTATATTTTTATAAACTTAAAACAGGAAATTTCATTCAAACTAGGAAAATGGTCGTATTGAAATAGAATGCAGATGTCATTAATGGATATTGAAATAGTAAATATTGTAACTGAATAATTAAGAATAATATCATGAAAATCGAAACTGTAAAAAAGAAAAGCTTTGCTGTATCATTGATAGTGTACCCGGTAATGCTGTTTATTGGTTTTGTTACACATCCAAATTTGATAGCAATGGAACCTCTTCAAACTGTTGAACAGCTGGTTAGCAGGTTTCATAATAATGCAATGTATCACTTCGGACATATGATAGTTACTTTTTCTGTACCTGTAATTATAGTTTATTTTATTGGTGTAATGAATTTGCTGCAGGGAAAGGGGAAAGCGTTTGGATTCTGGGGAGGAGTAATTGGAGTATTTGGCGCGTTTATTTTGGCTGTTGATAAAGGTGCTTTATGCTTAACAATGTCAGCGTTTGATACGCTTTCGGAAGAACAATTCGCGGTTTTCGCTCCTTTCTTACAGGTGATCGTATCGAAAAGCGGTTTACTTTTTATTGTCTGGCTGTTATTTGCCCTGGTAATAGGCGGCATTTTGCAGATAGCTGGTTTGCTGAAAGAAAAAGTGATCAAAGGCTGGCAGGGTCTGCTGATAATTGCGGGATTACTGCTGTTGCTTAATCCTGATATTGAGTTAATCAGCTCAATAGGTGCTGCACTGATGTGTATTGCTTATATACCCTGGGGAATTATGGAATTAAAAAAAACTTAATTTCTCTTCATATTTGAGCAATCTCATATGTATTTCGTTTAAAGTATCAAGCTGCATTGTATAGATAAATATAAAGGAATATAAAATGAACAGAATAATCAAATTCGGTGAAAATGTTAAAGGATACAATATCCCTGTGTTGAACGAGAGGGAAGTGCGGGCGGCTGCCGGCATACTTTTTTTAGCAACTTTCATTTCATTAATGTACATTTTGTTTGAAGAAAACTTTGTTCCGATAAGATATGTGTTAACATTTTTCCTTTTGGATCTATTGATACGGGTTATTGTAAATCCTGAATTTTCACCGACGCTTATCCTTGCGCGCCTGATCGTAGGGAATCAAGAACCGGAATATGTAGGCGCGGCCCAGAAAAAATTTGCATGGATAATTGGCGTAGTGCTGGCATCTGCGATGTTTGTCTATTTCAATATTTTGAATGCCTACGGGCCGGTCACGGGCATAATCTGCCTGGTTTGCCTGGTATTTCTGTTTGCTGAATCTGCCTTCGGAATCTGTCTGGGTTGTATGTTCTATCCTCTTTTTGTTAAAAAGAGAACTGAATATTGTTCAGGTGGTATTTGTGGTTCAGGACAAAAGAAAGAAATCCGGAAAATTTCACCGGGTCAGCTCTCAATTCTGATTGCATTTGTATGTTTTGCAGTTATTTTTGTATATGCTATGAATGACCGGTTCAGTGAGAAACCATATAACTTGTCAGGAATTAGAAGTTCCGGGCAAACAAAATAACAAATCATAAAAAACATATATGAAAGCAGTAATATGCACAAAATACGGGCCGCCGGAAGTTCTCATGATAAGGGAGATTCCAAAACCGGTTCCCAATGATAAAGAATTGCTTGTGAGGATAAAAGCAACTACTGCTCACATTGGTGATACAAAGATAAGGCGATTTGAACCGGGACTGGGGGCTTTGCGTGATTTCTTTTTCAAGCCGATAATGCGGTTTATGATAGGATTCCGCAGACCCCGGAAAGAGATACTTGGAATGGAATTTGCGGGAGATGTTGAAGCTGTTGGCAGTAAAGTATCTAAATTCAGGCCGGACGACAGGATTTTTGCAACCACAGAGTTCCGGTTTGGAACATATGCTGAATACTGCTGTATATCAGAAGATGGTGTTATTGCAATTATTCCGGCAAAAATGGCATACCGGGAAGCAGCGCCTGTATCCAATGCAGGCCTTACTGCTTTGATAAATCTGAGAAAAGCTAAAATTCAAAATGGACAGAAAGTATTGATATACGGAGCCTCCGGCAGTGTGGGCACTTATGCTGTACAGATAGCAAAGCATTTGGGAGCAGAGGTTACAGGCGTATGCAGCTCGGCAAATCTAGATATGGTAAGATCACTGGGTGCTGATACTGTTATTGATTATACCATAGAAGATTTTACCGAAAGAGCAGATAAGTATGATGTAATTTTTGATGCAATCGGAAAAATTAAGCGATCAAAACGCAGAATTGCCTTAACTATAACAGGAAAGTATTTAACTTCATTAGCGCTATCAGGAAATATAAAATTAAAAGCAAAAGACCTGAACTACCTGAAAGAACTCTGTGAATCAGGTAAGCTAATATCTGTGATAGACAGAGTTTACCCATTAGAACAAATTGTTGAAGCACATAGATATGTGGATAAAGGACATAAAAAAGGAAATGTTATTATAACCATTTGAAGAATCTTATTTAGCACTCTGAATTAAATATCTCAGAAGTATATATTTAACAAAATCTTAAGAAATAAAAATTAAAAATAATTATCCCAGAACTTGCGTAGTTAAATAACTACGCTTATATTTGTAGCCAAATAACTACACAATGAATTTAAGAAGAGATGTATTCCAGGCAATTGCAGATCCCACCAGAAGAGCGATCCTTCTATTGGTGGCAGCTCAATCAATGACAGCAGGTGCTATTGCCGCAAATTTCAATACAGCAAGACCCACAGTCTCGAAGCATCTTCACATACTCACAGAGTGCGAACTGGTTAAACCTGAACAAAACGGCAGGGAAATATATTATCACTTAAACCCCACGAGGATGAAAGAAATAGCTGAATTCATTGAACCGTTCCGTAAAATGTGGGATGATAGATTCAATAAACTTGAATCAATAATGAAAAATTATAAACCTAAAAAATAGTCATGTATGGAAATGAAAACAAAAGTGGAAGCTGACGGAGGGAAACAGGAAATTCGCATCACGCGTGAATTTGACCTGCCGGTAGAATTGCTGTTTAAAGCATATGAAGAACCTGAGATTTTAGAAAAGTGGATGGGAACGAAAGTACTTAAACTTGAAAATAAAGATCACGGGGCATACAGGTTTGAAACTTCGGATGCAGGCGGAAATGTTGTATTCAGTGCCAATGGTGTAATACATGAGTTCAAGCCAAACCAACGGATAATAAGGACATTTGAAATGGAAAATACACCTTTCCCGGTTCAGCTGGAATTTCTGGAGTTTGAAAAACTTTCTGAAAATACCAGCAGACTCTACATACTGATGATATTCAAATCAGGTGCATACAGAGACCAGCTGCTTAAAATGCCTTTTGCTTCCGGAATTAATATGGCTCACAACAGGCTTCAGGAGATTGCCGGTAAATTAAAAAATAACTAAAATGTCAAAGAAAATCATAAGCGCAAAAAGTAAAAGGTCATTTGAAAATGAAGAACTTTTCAAAATCCTGAAAACCCGTTTTGAGAAGAACATGATTCGCCATAAAGGATTGCTTTGGGATAAAGTGCAGTCAAAGCTAGAGGCAAATCCGGATAAGCTCTGGTCAGTGGGTGAAATGGAAACCACCGGCGGCGAACCCGATGTAATAGGATATGATAAAAAGAAAGATGAGTATATTTTTTGCGATTGTTCCGCGGAGAGTCCTGCCGGACGCAGAAGTTTGTGTTATGACCGTGATGCCCTGAATGCAAGGAAAGAGCATAAACCAAAAAACAGCGCAATAGATATGGCTGCTGAAATGGGAATAGAAATACTGACAGAAGAGCAGTATCGTGAGCTGCAGGGGCTTGGTGAGTTCGATCTGAAAACATCAAGCTGGATAAACACTCCACCGGATATAAGGAAACTCGGTGGTGCAATTTTTTGTGACCGCCGCTACAACACAATATTTGTTTATCATAACGGGGCGGAGTCATATTATGCTGCAAGAGGTTTCCGCGGTATAATAAAAGTTTAAGAAATAAAAAAGTATATGAAAAAAAGCAAACCAAATCCGAAAGTAGACTGGTATTTTAAGAAGCCTCGTAAATGGAAGGAAGAAATAAACATATTAAGAGATGTTATATTAAGCTGCGGACTGGTTGAAGAACTGAAGTGGGGCTGCCCCTGTTACACACTTGAGGATAAAAATATAGTATTGATACACGTATTCAAAGAATACTGTGCAGTACTATTTTTTAAAGGGGCTTTGTTAAAAGATGAGGAGAATATACTTATTCAGCAAACAAAGAATGTTCAATCCGGACGTCAAATGCGCTTTATCAGTCTTGACGAAGTAAAAGAGCTTAAACTGGTACTGAAGGCTTATATCAATGAGGCAATAAAAGCAGAAAAAGCCGGGTTGAAGGTGGAATTTAAGAAAACATCTGAGTATGAAATTCCTGAAGAATTTCAAATTAGGCTAGATGAAGACGCTGCACTGAAAAAGGCTTTTTATTCATTAACACCCGGCAGGCAAAGAGGGTACCTTCTTTATTTTTCGGGGGCAAAACAATCCAAAACCCGCGAAACAAGAGTGGAAAAGTATATAAAGCATATTCTAAACGGGAAAGGAATGGATGATAAGTAAAAATATTAATTTCCTGAAAATATTCTTTTTGGGGAATATGCAGGCTGTTAATTAAGCTATACTGATTTTTAACGGGATGATACAGAAAAATTCAGGATGGAAGTTTTACTAACAATCATCCAGCTCAAGGAGTAATTCTTCAATTTTCAGTTTCACAACCCTGATCTTTTCATTGTTTCCTTCCGCTTTTAGTTCCCTTAGCTCTCTATCCAGATCTTCGAGCTCTTTTTCAATTCTTTCTGATTTACTGATACTTACAGCTACTCTGTTTGGCATAATGTTTTCCGGTTTAAATATTTCAACAAATGGTAAAATTATAACTCTGAATATCCTTTCCTGTTTTACAAATATATTTATTTTCCTTACCTGAAACCTTACCGGATGTACTGAAATGCGGTATAAATAAACCCAACCCTCCGGTCATTTTTTCCTGAATATCTTCATTGAAATTGCTGGCAGATAATAATCATAAATGTAATTGTCTGTAATCATTGGATTAACATATTACAGGCGTATATTTTTGTAATTAGGGTGATCTCAATTTTGGCTATAAATATATTTCAGGAACGTAATTTCTTATCCAAAACTCAAAAATAATCTACTATAGAATGAAAAAAATTATATTATTTATTGTGATTTTTCATTTATTTGATTTTATTATACGTTCTCAACCGATCGGGTACTGGCAGAACCCTTTACCGCAGGGGAATTATTTGACCTGCATTCAGGCAATTGACGAAAACAATATTATTGCAGGGGGGAATGCAGGTACTATAATAAGGAGCTCAAATTCAGGGTTGAACTGGGTGCAGATAAATTACCCAACTGACAATACGGTTTTCGGAATTCACTTTCCCGTTGCATCCACAGGATATGCAGGTTGTGATTTCGGACTATTGCTTAAAACTACTAATGGTGGAAATAACTGGTTCGAACTAAGTTCAACAATTGGCGACGTGATCAGATCGGTTTGGTTTGCAGACGCTTTGACCGGATTTGCCGCATGCGGAGGCGGCAAGATCCTTAAGACTATTAATGGAGGCGCAAATTGGCAGGTAATACAAAGCGGCGTTAGTGAAGCGCTCTTCTGCTGTTATTTCATTAATTCAAACACCGGCTGGGCAACCGGGCAAAATGGCAAGATAGTAATGACTGTTAACAGCGGTTTGAACTGGGCATCACAGACTAGCGGAATAAACGAGAATATTTTTTCAGTCAGATTCCTCGATGAAAATATAGGTTTTGCAGTTGGTGCCGGAGGCTATATTCTTAAAACTATTAACGCCGGAGCTAACTGGACAAGACCTCCTCTTAACTGGACAAACCAGACACTTAATTCAATTCACTTTATTAATAATAATACGGGTTATATTGCGGCTTCCAACGGAAAATACTTCAAAACTACAAATACGGGAATCAACTGGACTCAGGTAGACCTTTTACCGGTAACAACTCCGCTTACTCTCAGCTACATTAGTTTTGCAAATTCTACAACTGGCTGGTTAAGCGGCTATAACGGTTTGCTGTACAAATCTACCAATGGCGGTATAAACTGGTTTGCGCAGTCAAACGGATACTATTATGATTTTGTCAGTTCATTTTTCCTTGATTCGCTCACCGGCTGGGCGGGTGCAGATGATAGTAAGCTTTTAAAAACAACAAACGGTGGAATTAACTGGAATGAGCAGTTTCTTCCGGATGAATACAGTGTATTTTCCGTTTTCGCTTTATCTTCACAGAACGCATGGATTGTTGGCGGCTACGGTACTTCATATAAAACTACGAATGGAGGAACAAACTGGATATCGATGCAGACAGGTACGACACAGAATTTAATGTATGTTAGATTCTTTGATCAGAATACAGGGATCATCTTTACTGCCAGCGGACTTTTCTTAAAAAGTACTAACAGCGGAGTTAACTGGATACAGGCGGGTTTACCGGCTACAGGAAATCTGCCGAAAGTGCATTTTATTAACAACAATACCGGGTGGGCTGCATTTGCGAACGGAGTAGTTCTTAAAACTACAAATGGGGCAGGCAGCTGGGTACAGCAATGTTCAGGGGTTTTCAGCAGTATAAACGACCTTCAGTTTGTGAATGAAAATACCGGCTTTGCAGCCTCGCAGCTGGGGAAAATATACAAAACGACAAACAGCGGATTGAACTGGATAGAAAGATCAACAGGCTCAACTATACATAATCTGGCAATTGCCTTCAGAGATGAAAACACCGGATTTACGGGTGGTTATAACGGCGTAACTTATGTAACTACAAATGCTGGTGAAAACTGGTATCATTACATAATGAATTTGCAGGGCTACCAGGTATTTAATTTTGTTACACCGCACACGGCGTGGGTAATGGGCTATGGAGGAATGATATACAGGATAAGCGGAACAACAGCGATTGGTATACAGCATATCAACACCAGGATACCTGAAGGATATAAACTATACCAAAATTATCCTAACCCGTTTAATCCGGCAACCAGGATACGATTTGATGTTCCCCGAACTGAAAATGTGTTAATCAAAGTATACGATATGCTTGGTAAAGAAGTATACACTCTGGTAAACCGGCAATTACAGCCGGGTACATATGAAACTGACTGGGATGCTTCAAAATACTCATCAGGCATCTACTATTACAAAATAATAGCCGGTAATTTCACTGAAACAAAAAAAATGATTTTAGTGAAGTAACCAGTCTTAATATGTTTTAACCTAAAAGCCCGATTTTAACGGGCTTTTTTGTATGCAAATTTACATATTACATTAATTTTGCATCAATTAAATTTGTAATATGAAGGCAATATGTTTGAGTGATATTCACGGGAACGATGTAAAATACAGGAAGCTATGCGGTTATATTAAACAGACCCTGCCCGATGCTGTTTTTATTGCCGGCGATGTGCTGCCAAACTATTACGTAACTGATCCCCGGGATTTTATCAATGATACCCTGAAGTCTTTGCTTAGTGAACTAAAAGATGAACTTTCTGAAAATTACCCTGATATTTTTCTTATTACGGGAAATGATGATGCAGCTATAAGCTGCGAACACCTGAGGTACCTGGAATTAAAAGGATTGATACATTTTGCAAATAAAATGGTGACCAATCAAAAGGGATATACAGTTTTAGGGTATCCATACGTTCCCCCTACACCGTTTTTACTGAAGGACTGGGAGAAGTATGACGTATCACGTTATTTACCCAGGGATACTGTATCTCCCGAAGACGGGATAAGGACGGTTAATGTGCCTGCGAATATCATAAAGTACACAACTATAAAAGATGACCTTGCTGAGCTTTCTGAAGATGTAAAGGATTTCAGCAAAACGATTTGCCTGTTCCACTCACCTCCTTGTGAAACAAATCTGGATAAGATATATGGAAACAGCATTAATGGTGATAAGGAGATTTTGAGTGTTGGAAGCTACGCGATAAGAAAATTCATTGAGAAGAAACAGCCTTTACTTACGATACATGGGCATATACATGAGTCAACTGATATTACAGGTAAATGGCAGGATAAAATTGGCAGTACACTTTGTTTTAATGCAGCGAATTCAGGCAGTGAGCTAGCCATTATTGAGTTTGACAGCAGCTCAGCCGGAAATGCTGTAAGAATTATGATTTGAGAACCCGGCAAAGAGATCCATAAGGAAGACTGAACATTCTGAACTCCGCTTAAACCCGGAGAAGTGTTTTTTATACATTATCAAGCTCATCCTGCAGTTTTTCTATCTTCAGATTTGTTTCATCGATCAATTTCTTCTTCCCTTTTTTCTTTAGATCGTTCAGCTTCTTATAAAGGATCTCAAGTTCTTTTTCGATCCTTTCTGCCATGCTTATTTTAACTATTATGCGGTCCGGCATTTTTTTATTAATTGATACTGATTTATTTGATAAAAAGATAAAAATGTAAATTTTTATCAACCGTTCCTTCAAATTTAATTTTTTTCCTTACCCAAAACCTTACCACTTGAAGATGCCGCAAAATAAATCATTTTCCGATCTTAAGCTGCTTTGCAGGATCTGTAATAGCCCCGATCTTGCTTGCAAAGCTTGTGCGCTTTTCTATATCTTCATCTGTAACATAATGAATATCAAGCAGACCGTCAGAAGAGTAGCCGGTTTTAAGATAATTAAGCTCACTTAAACACTGGCTCCAGCCGTCAAACCAAAGATTCAGTTTTTCAGTATCTGCTTTTTCATCAATATGTATAAGCAGGTCAATATCGCTTGCGGGTCCGGCATTTGCATTTTTAGAGCTGCCGAAGATGTAAAAGCTTTTAACCCCGAATTTTTCGGCAGGAATAAGCTCTGCCATTCTTTCAGCCATTTTATACCGCCACTGCCAGTAATTGCTGGGCTGCCACTCAACGTATTCGCTGGTATCCAGCGATGTAACCTTGGTGGCTTTTGGTTCATCAAGAAATGCTATAGCTTCTTCAAGCTCCGCATTGATTAGCACCCTGAGAATCTGGCCGTCAGTTGCATGGGTTACATCAATAACTTTAATTGTATCACCAAGATGTTTATATTCAGGTACAAGATGCTCAAGCATATTTTCCGATTTACGGAAAAACGGTTCATTAAAAATTACGTCCTCAGCATCCGGGTAAAGCGGTAAATACCTTATGGATGCTTCAACCAGGTCCTGAAAGAAATGCGTACCGAAGGAAAGATCAGGGGTGTAATTGCCAACCTGTTTTGCAATTTCGATAAGCATTGAAGTATTGTTGATATCAGAATATGTAACATTTACACCAAGTTTAATATCACCGCGGCTGCCCCACCTGCCGGGACCCATTAAAATAAACCTGCGCTTGGGAAGAATTTTATTCAGTTTACCAACAGCCCTGCCTATTTCCACAAGTTCATCCCTTGATCCGATGTTGTAATAACTTTGAGGATCAACATATACTATATGCGAGATCTCCGGGACTTTTCCGTTTGAAACGTATTTATTGGCTGTGAAAACGACTTTCTTCCGGGGGATATCCCTCGGGATCGGGTCAGGCTGAATTTCCTTTGATTTGGTCTGCGAGCGGCATTGCAGTATATAAAAATCTGTGCCGTTTGATGCGAACTCAATATCAACGGGGCAGCGCATGCCTTCCTGCAGTGTATCCAGCAGGAACTTGATCTGGGGTACAAAGATATTGTTTGAGATCAACCCTTCAAACGTGACTATAATATCATCGTTTTCATAATCTGCGTTTAATCCCATAGGCTGAGTCACATGATTATCTTTAATAATTGATATTATACTCTTCAGGCCCGGGTACTGATTGCCGGTTTCTTTAATTATAGTGCTTATCTTGTGTGTTTCAAATTCATTTGTATTAAGATCAATAAGATCTATATGCTGGGGAGTGTATTTTATCTTTTCAAGGAATGAAACATTTACACGGAGGTTTGGCTGCCCGGGAGCGAGCAAAATCGGATAGTCGTCGCCAAGCCTGTCAACAGCGCGTGTACCAAGACCGGGTACAAGCCTGATAAGCCCATCTTCACGTTTAATGCGGGGAGACCAGCGGAATTCATTGTTGCTGAAAGCAACGCCTGCATATGCAGGCATAAAATATTTACCTATTTTTGTGCCAACAACTTCCTGGATCATTATACCCATTTCCTCATGGAAATCAAGCAGGTTTCTTTCTGCGCGGTATTCTATAGGGTCCGGACCGAATGTTGAGGCATATACTTCAGAAATGGCGTCAAGTAAAGCTGATAACCGCTCGCTTTTTGTTCCCTGGTTGGCAATAAACAAACTTTTATATTTGCCTGAAAAGGCTGCGCCAAACTGGTCTTCCAGCAGGCTTGAGCTTCTTACAACCAGCGGACATTCACCAAAATCATCAAGCGCTACCGATACTCCGTTTATGAACTCTGAAGTAAAATCAGAGTTCTTGAAGATCTGTACTATGTGGGGATATTCTCTTCTGATCTCTTCAATATCTTTGTATTTCTGCTCGATAACTTCCTCCAGCTCATTGTAATGCAGGAAGTGCATGATACCATCAGACGGAATGAACCAGGTTTTGGGTATTTTGATATTTTTGAATTTATCTGATGTCCTGGCCTTTTTAGCAATGATCTTTGAAGCGAGGAACATACCTGCTGATTTACCTCCAAGTTTACCGTAACTTTTGGAAGGAAGAATTATCCTGTCGGTCAGGTCATAAAAATCATTTATATCAACAAATTCTTTTGCTATTGAAATAAATTCGGTCTGGTCTGTAAAGAATCTGCGGATAAGTGATACTTTTAATCCTTTTTCAATTGAAGGGGATAGCTCGCCGTTTGAAAGCAGCGGATAATATTTCCTCAGTGCTTCTGAAATTTCATTGAGTGAAGTTTCCATTGTCTCAACCGCTTTAACCAGTCCGCTGCATTTATCTTCGTATATCCATTTTTGCAGTTTTGCAAGAATTTCATCATCCCTTAAATTTTCATCGGCAAGTTTAATAACAGACTGAACAAAAACAGCATTATCAAGAGATTTCTTTTTCAGCGGTTTGTTATCTTCGTACATTGTATCGCCATCTTCATCAACCAGCGATTTTTGTTCAATACCTGCTTCCTTTAATAGCTTCTGTGCTTCTTTGTTTTCCTGCCAGCATAAGTTATGCAGAAGTTTGCGGATTATTGTGTTAAAAAGAGGTTTATCGGTCTTGTAGAGCATATCAAGCACTACCTGCCACTTATGCTTTAAATTACCCGAAGTAACATCCCTTATTTCCTGCAGTTCAGAAATAAATGCAAATGTATCCTTATGAAGTATAAAGTGGCTCAGCCTTTCAGCAATTGTATTAAGTAATTTACGTTCTTCCTTTAAGAACGGACCTTCATCGTAATCTCTGACAGGTTTTACATAATAAACTGAAATATGGCCTACGACCTCATCATTTACTTTTATATCAGCCCGCTGAAACCAGATACTTTCGGAAAAATGTTCGGTTGTATATGTATTCCCTTTATATTCAAGCTTTACACGGGTAATATCCGGGTACTGCCACCCGGGGGGGATTGCATCAACCACAAGATTGAATGCTTCATCAAGAGAAATATCCGAATGATTGAGGGTGTCTTCAATTCTATAAAGACAGTTAAGCTCTTTGGCTCTTTCTTCAAGCTCCCTTACAAGATGCTCTATAGGCTGTGTTTTTTCGCTCATTATTTAAGTATATAAACCGGTTTGAAGAAAAAAACTTTCATGAAATTTAATTGAAAATCATATAAAAAAATATAGCCGGGTTTAAGCCCCGGCTATTGTAAATACAGTGTTTAATTTTATTTTACAGCCAGCCTCTATCTTTGCATGCATGGGCAACTTTAGAAATTGAAATTACATAAGCCGCATCTCGCATGTAAAGTTTATTTTTAACTGCTGTATCGTATACAGCGTCAAAAGCTGCTGACATGATATTATCCAGTTTTGTAAGTACTTCTTCTTTTGTCCAGAAATAGTTCATGTTAGACTGAACCTGTTCAAAGTAACTGCATGTAACACCGCCTGCATTTGCAAGAAAATCCGGGATCACGAAAATGTCTTTTTTCTGAAATATTTTGTCGGCTTCAGGGGTAGTAGGTCCGTTTGCGCCTTCAGCAACAATTTTTACTGTATCAGCGATCTTTACTGCATTATCTCCGCGTACCTGGTTTTCAAGGGCAGCGGGAATAAGTATATCAACTTTCTGCTCGATCCAGACATCACCCGGCAGAATTTCATAGCCTAATTTTTTCGCTTCTGTTTTATCAATACCGCCGAATTTATCGGTTATCTTCATCAGTTCATCAAAGCTGATACCGGACTCTCTTTTAAATGTATAGGAAGTCTGGTCTTTTTGGTCCCAGCATGATACGCAAATTGCTTTTCCGCCAAGCTGTATATAGAGCTGAAGCGCGTATTGCGAAACGTTTCCAAAGCCCTGGAATGCGGCTGTTGTTTCTTCTATCTTTATTCCTTTTTTCTTACAAGCTTCGCGCAGTGTATATATAACACCGTAACCTGTAGCTTCAGTTCTGCCAAGCGAGCCGCCCATACCAACAGGTTTACCTGTAATAAAGCCCGGGTGCTTTCCGCCGTGTATAACTTCGAATTCATCGAGCATCCATAACATATGCTGGGCATTTGTCATTACATCAGGTGCAGGTACATCATTTATAGGTCCTACATTTTTTGCAAGCTGTCTAACCCATCCGCGGCAGATCTGCTCCTGCTCGCGCATACTTAAATTATGCGGATCACAAATAACTCCGCCTTTTCCGCCGCCTAAAGGAATACCGACAACTGCGCATTTCCAGGTCATCCACATAGCGAGCGCGCGAACCGTATCAATTGTTTCCATCGGGTGAAATCTTATTCCGCCTTTTGAAGGACCGAATGCATCGTTATGCTGAACTCTGAAACCTTTGAATATTTTTGTTGTGCCGTCATCCATTTTAACAGGAATTGAGAAGTGATATTCACGTAAAGGTTCCCTTAATAGCTGTCTTGCTGATTCATCCAGTGTTAAAATATCCGCTACTTTATCAAACTGTGCCTGTGCCATCTGGTAGGCGTTAAAATTTTTGTCGCTCATTTTATGACCTCTGTATCTTTATTTTTAGATATCCTATTAATTTTTAAAATCTAAATATATGTTTATTATGGGTTAAACTTTTTGACTCTATACAAATATCATACTTTTTTAATTAAAAAAAATTGATATAAATCATACATATTCAATTTTATTTATTTCTGCTTAAAGTGAAAACAAGGGTGAAAAATCAGTCATTTTGGTAGTTGCCAAGTGAGTCTTTTGCCAGGGATATTACCCTGGTTCTTAGCTCATCGGGTTCAATAACTTTAACACCTTTACCGCGGCTTACTATCCATGACGCCAGTTCATCCAGAGAGTTTACAGTCGTTTCATAAATGAAATTTCCTTCTTCCGATTCAGTGAATGTTTCATTTGTCATTAATTGTTTAGGAAGAATACGTTCTTTCCATACAGTTGAAAATTGAAGCTTGATATCAATCTTATCAGTGCCAACCCAGCTTTTCCAGGAAAACCTGAATACGTCTTCAAGTACATTATCTGAAATATTTGGGAATGATCTTTCGGTTTGGCGGGCTTCGAGTATTTTATTTAAATGGAACTGTTTGAACTTTCCTTCAGAGCATGTTAATACACGCCAGTAATTATCGCTTTGGAAAACAAGTACCGGGCAGATTTCCCTGCCGAAATCAAGCATCCCGTTATCCTTTTCATAATCAATTGCTGCAATGCGGTTCTTTTCAGCTGCCATCTGCAGTATTACAAAGTTTGCAAGCGATTTTTCGCCAAGCCTGTTCACAAGTAGCTTGGTTGATTTATCAGCGAAGGCTGAATTCTGGCTGAGTGATGAATATTGCTGTATAAGCTCAAGTAATTTTTGTTCATGGAGCTTTTTGTTAATACACACTCCATCCTTTTTGGTTGAATGAATATCAATGCCAATAGAACGTAATTGCTGCAGGTCCCGCATTATGGTTAGCTCTTCAACTTCAAAAATATATGCAAGATCGGCTGAGCGTAATAAGCCCGAATAGTTTTGTGAAAGTATTAACCCCACAATTTCAAGCTGCCTCTTGAACTTACTTCTGATATCCTGCATAAATGCAAATTACTGATTTTGAATTTTACTTGAAATAACCTGAATAGCAGATTTGAAAAGAATGCCATTAGGAAGTACGGTTAGTTTTATCAGTTAGAAAAATTGAAAATTCTATCACAATATGATAGGAAATTACAATTTCAGAAAAGTATGTTGTACCAAACAAAAACAGAGGAGGAATATCATTATGAAAACTCAAGAGGCAGAAAAAAAACAGAACAATTCCGCAGCAGCCGGACAAACTGAGTATCATGCGCAGAAACGGGGAGTAAGATACCTGTTATGGTTATTAATAGCTGTTGTATTAGTTTCAATAATTTCATTTGTAACTACTGCCAACAGCAATTTTAATTCACTGAAAGTACTTCTTGATTCACTTAACAGTTCAGAAACTGTTTATTTTGATTACGGAAAGTACAGTTTGAAAGATGAAGCTTATCCTGTTATGGACAGAATTGCTGATGAAATGAGGAATAACAATAAAGTGAAGCTCTATATCACCGGTTATACCGATGACAGGGGAAGTGATGAGTTCAATCAATCACTCTCATTTGAGCGCGCAAAATCTGTAAAGGATTATCTTTTATCCAAAGGAGTTAACGAAGAGAATTTGATAATTAAAGCAATGGGTAAAAATGACCCGTTAAATGATAATGCCAACGATAAGGAAAGGGCATTGAACCGCAGAGCAGTGTTTTCATTTTATGATACTCAAAGGAATACGGGGAAAAATGCAGTTGATAAGTTTCCCGGCAGCAGGTTTTATGCAGAAGCAACTCTTAAAAATGAGTATGTCAATTCGTCATTTAAAGTGAGATCAAGGGATGAAATTACAGCAGAGCTCTCAATACGTGATTCCGCAGGGCAGCCTGTTGATTCTGTTAAAGCCGAAGATATCTCCGCATTGCTGAAATGGCAACAAAATGGTATCATTGATTCAACAGAAGGTACACCAAGGCTTATTCCAATAAATGACAAAAAGAAAATTGCATTTACCCTCACAATGGATTACAGCGGCAGTATGTACGGTACAGAAACCCGTGAAAAGAATATTCCCAAAAGTGATAAAATAATAGCAATGGAAAAAAGTGTTGAGCAGTTCATAAAAATGATGGGAAACAATATGTACTGCAAAATAATCAAATTCGGCTCCACAGTTTTGCAGCCGCTGAGATTTACTAAATCCAGGGATGTATTATTAAGCTCGCTTGAAAATAATTCATATCCAATGGGAGGAACGGCACTTTATTCATCCATATTCGCAGCCCTTAGTGATACAATATATCAGAGTAACCCGACAGTAATGAAAACCGTCATAGCGTTCACAGACGGAATGGAAAATTCATCAGGTAAAATAACTCTTGATTCGATTTACAGAAAAAGCGGGCTTACAGGAACAAAAATTTTTACAATAGGCTTATACAGCGATGTAGGAAACTTCAAACCTGATGAGGGTGAATTGATGAGAAGAAAGGCTGATATGCTTTCAATTGCGCAGAATACCGGGGGATTTTTCTACCAGGCAAATGATCCGGCAGAGCTGAAAATGATATATTCCAATATATTGGACCAGGTTCTGAAGTCCTATAGCGTAAGCATAATTTGGAACAGTGCAAAGCTTCCTCCTAAAGGAACGCGGGTAAAAGCGGAGCTTAAGATAAATGTAAAGGGTACGATGAGAATAATTTATAAAAATTATATAATGGAATAAGCCGGACAGAAATAAAAAAACCCGGGCAAAATCTCCCGGGTTTTTGAATCAATCAATTAACCAATTAACACATGAAATGCATTTCTTTATTTTACCAATATCATTTTTTTCACATCAGAAAAATCATTCGTTTCAAGCTTATAGATATATGTTCCGCTGGCATAATTTTTCGCATCCCAAACGGCTTCATATCTGCCGGGTGTCATATTCTGATCTACCAAATTAGTCACAAGCTTTCCAAGAATATCATATACGCTCAGCTTAACAAAAGTATTTCTCGGCAGGTCATACTTAATTGATGTTGACGGGTTAAACGGATTTGGATAGTTGTTGTACAGCTTAAATACGGTCGGCATTTCATTCTCGTTTCCTGCAAGTCCGGTTAAGAAGTCTAACCTGATACATCCCGGCGGTGTTGTTGCCAGTGAATCAAAATCAGCTGGTGAAAACCACTGGGTTATTGAATCCTGTACGACTGAAAAACCTGAAACAGTGGTCCTCAAATTTAAAGTAATACAGCCTGAGGTATCTACCCTGTTAAACCTTATTCTGCCAAGCAGGTATGTTCCCGGTGTCATATAATAACAAGCACCTAAACGGGCAATGTTAAGACTTATCGCCGTACCGCCGCTGATGGAAGTTGTTGTCATATTGCTGTAGTTACCGGAGTTCAGGTTAACATTAGCTCCAGAAACGGTTGCATCAGGATGAATGGTAGCTGCACCTGTTGGAGTAGTTGTGAAATTCCACCTTAAATTGCTTGATCCAACACGCCACTGTTGACCTGCAGGTACTACAGCAATAACATCTATTGCCCATAACCCTGCTTCAAGGTGCGGGTTTTGTATTTTAAACTGAACCTTTACTACAGAAAAACCTGTGCCTGAAACCAGAAACAAAATCAATAATGATAAAATTATTTTTTTCATATTTATATAAATTATATTTTTTAAATTAATTTTTATTAAAATTTCCGGCGTTTTTCGTAAGAAAAACGCCGGAAATGAATTCAATTATTTCCTGCTGTTATTCTGTTTCACATTATATTCTGAAGGAATTTCTTTCTTTCTCATTTCATAAAGTACCCTGTTGCTTTTCTTAGCATCGTAATCTGCGGTGTTAACAATTACATGCTGGGTAACAGGATCAAGGGTAAACCCGCATGGCAGGAATGAGCTGTAACCATTGTAAATTATCCATAACGTCTGGTCAAGACCGTCTATAAAGCTATCACCGTTGAAATCAGATACAAGATATCCATCCAGTCCGTTTTGGCCAATCCATATGGTTTGATCCAAACCGTCTACAAATCCGTCACGATTTGCATCACCCGGTATCAGTGCCCATCTTACAGGTGAGCTGGATACTTTGATCATATTGAACCCGAATGCTTTCGTTGAATCTGTTGTGAAATCATAACCTACAGATGAACCCCTGGTTACTGTTGTCCTGAACCTTGTAGCAGCCGCTATATGGTTCCTGTGATACACTATCAGGTAATAATTTCCGGTATTCGCATTTGAAAAACTGATATTGGTCGTAAAGTTAACTGAGTCAAGTACACCTTTGGCTGAGTCCACACTTAAGCAGGATGTTGAATCAATAAGATATACACTGATTGTATCTCTCATATTCAGTCTTCCTGTTCCGGTATTATAAAATCCGCCCGGAATAACCGATAAGTTAACTACAGCTGGAGGAAGAACAGTGACGCAAGTAAATTTAAATACCTGCGACCAGCCGCCCGTTCCGGTGCCGTTCTTGCCGTTGACTCTCCACCAATAATTTGTATTGTTCAGTAAACCTGTAACCTGTCTAGTTGTATCAGTTACAGTTGAATCATTAAATACTATTGTATTAAATAAAGAATCTGTTGACAGCTGTACCCTGTATGTACTGGCTATGGCAGATTTACTCCATACAAGTGTCGGGTTTGATACTGCAACTATGGAATTATTTAAAGGCGTCGCCGGAAACTCAGCCGGTAAAGCAGCATCACTTAATGTAAATGAAGAGAATCTGAACATTCCTCTTAATTTAACACTGTATGCAGATGGTGTAAATTCACTCTGGTAAGTGCCGGTACCCTGCGGATAGGTCATCCAGAAAGTGTTATCGTTCTTAGCCATCAATACGTTTGTAGATGGTGATGTTATTGTATATGTTTCATTCTCACCAAAATACCATGTAATATCATATGTTGTTCCGCTTAATACACCTGTCGGTGCCGCTGTCCAGTATGAATTGCTTGTCCTGTTCGGGTTTGTAACATTTGGCGCAACAGGATTTACACCTGAGAAATAATTTATATTTACTGAAGAAGGATAGACGCCTCCTGTGCCCCAGTTTATTGTTGCAATTTTTCTGCCGTACAATATGTAGTCTGTAGTTCCGCCAGAGCTTGGTGCAGCTGATTGAAGCGCAGTTGGATTGCCAGGAGGTGTTGCAGTAAATTCATCAGCGCCAATATCTGTTACGCCGCCGGATATTGTAACTGACCTTGTATTACCGTCGTAATCCTGGTTAAATCCTGCAATTGCAAGTCCTTTTCCGCTTATTAGCCATGCCGCGGAATTGGATGAGTTTATATGAAGGTCACCGGTTGATATATCTGTAAACAGACTTGAAGCTGTTACCTGTGTAGTTTTTGCATACCAGCTTTGGTTATCACCAAGTGAGCTTGATCTCCATGTATCTATGCTTCTGTTTACAAGTCCCCATGAACCGATAGCAGTGCTGTCAGAAGTAACAAAAACATTGTAGTTAGAAGCAGTGTTATTCCACCCGTTTGAAGGAGTGGCAGCGTCATTAGCTATTGCATAATGAACGCCTGTTCCTGTTCTGGCGTTAAAGAAGAGGTTGTTCCTTAAAAATGCAATATCTGCACCTAGTTTATAATAGCAGTAACTGCTGAAAGCAGTACCGGTATTCGAACCGCCAATATAGATAGAATTATAATTTAAAGATTTAGTACCGCCTGAAGTCTGATCATAGATTCCATATATCGGCATACCGGTAGTAAATGCGTCTATTTCTGTTTTTTCATTCTTTTTCCTTGATTCCTTAACATCAGTCTTCTTATCTGAAACATTAGGTTTTAATGATGAGCTGCTGATCATGAATTCTGACATTGATGGCGTTTCAGCGGGTACATTTTCAAATTTTTCATTTGTTGGTACATAGTTATATGGTACTTCAAAACCGGGAAGTACATTTTTAACAGTATAGTCAACTTTTTCAACGGGAACCCTGAGATCGCTGTTATTAAGATCCAGAGTAGTTTCACCGTTTGTTAAAGTGAACATATTGTTCGAAACATTCCAATCTGCACCGTTTATCATCCACATGCCCATTACAGAAGGGAAGGAACCTGTCAATTGATTGGTTAAACCGCTGACTTTGTTCTTTGTAATTGTTCCGCTCATATAGTTATTGGTCTGTGTTAGCATACCAATAACACCGGAATTGAAAGCACCTGTATTGGTTAATGATAAATTTTGAACCAGGTTACCTGCTATATTAACATTATTGTAACTGGTTATCAGGTATATACCATTCAGTGCATTTGTTGAAGCTGATGTCATTGCTGAGCTGAGGTTTGCAACAGTATTGTTTGTGATATTGTATTTTAACGGAGCAGCACCTGAGTTCATAAGCATACTGAAGAATACTGAACCGGTAGAGCTGCTCTGTTCGGTAATGTTCATCACTTTGTTATTATTCACTGTTGCATTTACACTCTGTACAGGGAATATAGAAATTCCCCGCATATTTGTAGATGCTGATGTGTAGGTAAATTTAATACTGTTTGCAGTAGTTTGGCTGCCCACGGTATTGTTTGAAACAGAAAAATCATTCTGCCAGCCTGCTGATGCACCGATAGAAATGAAATCGCAGGTTGTACCTGTACCGGTAATTGGTCCGCCTATTGTAATAGAACCAACTGTGTTGTTATCCACATTACCGCCCCATACTGTAGATGTGAAGAATCCAAGTGAAATTCCTCTTACTATGGTAGCACCTGTTGCACCGTTAATTGTTATTTTAATATTATCTGTACCTGTTCCCGAACCGATAGTATTTCCGTTCACAGTACCAACATTATGGATACCGTTACCGCCTGCAATACCTGCAAATAAGAAGTTAGAAGCCCCGCCATTTACAGTAAGATCATAATTTGCGATAACATTACCCTGTATGCTGTTCGGAATCTGTCCTGTTACTATCTGTATTGCCCTGAATCCATAAATTGGCGTTGTTGAAGCAACCCCAAGAGTAAATGGTGTTCCGGCACATAATGGCGCAGAACCGCCGATGTAATTATTCCTGATATTGAATCCGCCGTTTATTGCAAGTGTAGATGAATTGCTGATACCGATACCAAACATGGTTGTACCTGTGGTCACAATTGATCTTGTGGTCGCCATGTAAACACTGTTTGAATCTATGTTAAAGCCGGTGGTACCAACTGAAGCGTATATGCCGCCCTGTACCGTACCGCCATCAAGATAGCAGTCATGTACATTGTTGTTAGAGATCACGCAGTTATTATTATACTGCTGCAGTGTTGTTGTGGTGCCTGCTGAAAAAATTCCCAAAGCAGGGAAGCCCGCTGCATCGCTTCTATCCCTTACTTCGTTGAATGTTATTGTATTATTATCATTACCGTCGGTTAACGTTGTAGTTCCTATTGTAATAACGCCTGCACCGTTGCCTGAAGTTGAGATGCTGTTTCCTTCAAGGATACAGTTTCTGACTGTGTTGTTCTTGGCGTCATTCAGTAGTAACACAGAGCTTCCTGAAGTGCTCAGGTTCCTGAATCTCAGGAATTGACCTGTACCGCCAAAGCGGCCGTCAAACATTACCCTGTCGGCACCATCCAGCCTAACAAGGCCGTTTGAAGCGAGAGTACCTGAAATTGTCCTTATTGTTGCAGCGCTTGATACAATGCTTACAGTATAATTACCTGCACCGATCTCAGACCACTGGTTTAATCCAACGGTTCCAAGCTCAGCGGTAAGATCTGAAGTGATATTCAGTGTTACGTTTCCTGATAAGCTGCTTCCGTTAATTAATGCGAAAGCACCGCCGGTATTGGTTAACGATGTAATAGTTTCTGTTGAACCAACGTTAATAGTACCTGAAAGTCCGGCTGAAGTTGTGATTGTAAACTGGTTGATCGTTCCGTTCAGCGGAAAGTTTGCTGCTGCCAGGTTAACACTTGCAGGCTGTACTGTAAATGCTCCGTTGTTAAGTCCCACAAAAGGTGTACCGCTAAGATCCTGTGCAGTAACAAAATACTGCATTATGTTTCCTGCAGCTATACCGCCGTTAACCAGCGAATAATCCATTGCAAAACTGAATGGTGAGGAAGCATTTGAAGCTTCGACGTATTTCCATCCGTCAGTTGCATTTGTATTATCGTTATATGTATTGGTATTTGTCGATTTTTTATAATACATCCTGGGTTTTGTACCTGCAGTTGTATTTACACCGGAAGGGTCTGTTATCGAAATGCCGGTAACATTCCTTGGTGATGTTCCGTCTGAGTTACCAAGTAGTGTGTAAGTAATAAGCGGTGAAGCATTATCTGTCATTGTACCTGCAACTTCATCAGCCCCTACATCCGGAAAAGATCCATCCCTTGTAACGCCGTCGTAGTCAACAGTAACTGATACCGGCTGTCCGCCTTTTTCAACCTGGGTTCCGGTTCCGGTCTGAATATGCAGATCATACGGAGTTGCCCCGATATTTATAAACGGAGGGATCTGTGAAAATGATGCCTGTTCCCTGGGTCCGACCCTGTTCTTGAATGCCTGTAATGTCTGGTCAGAATTGGTTCCGTCAAAATATATCAGGTTTGTTACAGATGGTGCACCTGCATATAAGCAGTTATTACCTGAGAGCGGATTATAATTCACCAGCGATGCTGTTGTTCTAGTCAAAGCAGTTGTTCTGCCTGTTGCGCCGGGTGTTGAATTGTTCACTACTATATTATTCCTGAAATCAAATACAGGTACTGTTGCTGCGGCGTTTGTATAATTTACGCCTGCTGTACCGAATGTCGTCGAAGAACCTGACGCATTCAGATAAATAGTATTATAGTATGCGTTAATTGTACCTGTACTTAAAAGCCACATTCCGTAAATAGAAGTGATACCTGTTGCATTTGGCGCTCTCAGATCTGAAATAAAGTTGTTATACAAAAGAGTGTTAACGCCTGTGGTACCAGTACCTATCCCGAAAACTGCTGGTGCTAATGCAGCTGCATTAGTTGTTGAAAGATTGTAAATATTGTTATTATATATCTGGGCGTCAGTTGTCAGATTATGAAAAATACCGCCAACCTGGTTACCGCCGGAATTCCCGTTTATAGTGTTGTTGTATATATATTTATTTGTTCCTGAACCTGATGTTGCATTGAGGCAGTAAAAAGTTGATGTACCGCCGGTATTGCCTGAAATTGTATTACCGTATACATATTCATTAAAATCAACGCCGTTATTATAGTAACCGTAAGTAGCGCCGGAGCTTAATGAGTTTGAGTTATTAAGCAGCTGGTTATTATAGAATCTTTTATTCTGAACACTTCCGTTCACGTAACACATATACATAATACCCGAAGTACCTGTTTTCGTGTTTCCGGATACAACATTATTATAAACATTTTCGTTTATCATGTTAGTTGAAGTACTGGCTGTAAGATAGAGTCCTGAAAATACTCCTGTTCCGGGGAGTGTGTTGTTAATAACTTTGTTATTATAAATATTTATGTTTGTTGCTGTTGATGCGTTATTTGCAATGCCTCTGAACTCACCTGATGTAGCAGTTGGGTATAAACAGTTTTGAATAACGTTATTGTAGATATTAATTGTATTGCCGTTACCTGTAGCTCCCATATCAGTGGTTATACCAACTAGCTGGGATGTTGTTGCTCCGCTGACTACGGTAATTGTATCGTTATAAATATCAAAGTTTGAGTTTGTACCTGTTGAAAGGAAAATTCCGTTCAGTGTTGAGTTGTTATCGGCACCGCCGGTACTGTTAATATATGTGTTGTAAATTTTAATATTGTTCTGGTTTATTGCTCTGATACCGTATGCTGAAGTTGCTGAAGTACCGTTACCAAAATTCAATATCTGGCTTCTTCCTCCGCCAATGGTACCAACTTCGTTACCCTGGTCATATAGGTCAAACGGAGTAGCTGCAGCGAATCCCTGTATCTGCATACCTATAAAGCAGTTCTGAATTGTATTGCTTAAGTATTTATTATAGGATGATGCTCCGTTTAAGGATGTAACAGTGATTGCAGTTGTTGCAAGCGGTGTGTGATTGCCTGTGTAAATACCAACTGAATTTACATTTGATTTCTGCAATGTTATCGTACAGTTCTTAATTACGTTGTTAGAACTGCCTGTGGTTCCGTTCTGTTTAAGAACAGCATAACCCCATTCCATCTGTGTTGTTGTTGTTGTGTTGCCTGTACTATCCATAAGGTCAATTCCATCAAATGTAACATAACTTACACCGTTTAATATAATAATTCCGTCAAGAGTTGTTGAAACTCCCGGTCCTGAAGTAATTAAAGGATTTGCTCCTGCGCCGGATTTCTGGAAAACTATCGGTCTTGTTGAGTTTGGTGGTGAAGTAAGACAGCTGATCTGCAGGTTACCGGTGTTATTTTCTCTGAAGTTTGCTGCTACGTTAAAGGTAACACCGTTGCATCCAACTCCGTTTAAATTCAGATCGTTAATAGCTGCGGTTATTGTCGGATAGTCTCCGGGGATACTTTTAACCCCGCAAAGCGGGTTTGGTACCAGCAAAGGCCTGCTGCCTGCCGGAGCAATTACTGAAGGTATCTGTGCAATTGAGTTGATCGTAATTGAATTGCACTGTGCATCAACTACATTCCCGTTGATTCCTGATGACGGGACATCATAGACCAGCCAGAAGTAACTTGTGCCTGATGGCAAAGACTGTGAGCCGTTTATTGTAAATGTACCGTTTGGTGATGCAGTGGAGCCATAAAGTACAGCAGTTGAAAAAACCGCTGATGTACCTGTATAATACAGTTTTGCATTGGAAATATCTGTTACAGGATTTGTTGAACCGTTGGTTCCAAGGTTAAATGATGTTGCTGCAAACGGGCTGTTGGAACCTGTTGTAACAACCTGTATCTGAAGAACCTGATTATTGTTGGATGGTACTATAATGTTCTGCCCTGAAAGGAGCTGCGCAGTTGTACTGGATGAATATGACATTACCGAAGGTGTCCACGTGTATGTTAATCCGGAAGAAGGTTTAATAGTGCCGGATAGTGTTAACCCGGCAAGATTTGTACCGCCTGCTGTTGTTGCAGCCCAGTCTGTAGTTGTTGTACGATTATTAAAATCAAGTGTCGTTGTATTCATACCAACCTGTGTTGTGTATGGTACAAAAACTATAGTCGGGTAAGCGCCGTAAACTACCTGAATAGTATTTGAAGTTTCGCTTAAAATAATCTGGAATGAAATATCGCTTCCATCATAACCTGCATTATAAAAACCATAATTAGCCCACTGTATAGTCATTGTTCTGCTGCCAACACTTCCTGTTGTAAAATACTGAAGTGTGCTGGTAGTATTGTTGGCTCTTAGATCATTATTGCACGCTGCGAATATATTTGGCTGAAGTGATAAAACCTGCGGGTAATGACTTCCTGAAATTGTTCCGAATTTGATATAACCGTTTGTGTTAATATCAACTGTTGTATAGGTTATTCCTTCGTATATAAAATTGAAACCTATAGGCGTGGCCGCGAAGGTATTATCATCATTTGCATTTGTTCCAAGTACCGTTCCTGTAACGGGAGTATAAGTACCGGTAGTTTGAGACCAGGTATAATCAATACTTACAAGATCCTGTTCCTCTCCGTTTATCCATGGCGCATTTGAGTGAACCTGCTGCTGATTGTTTATGCTTTTATCAATAAATACAACCTGGTTATTCGCATCAATTTCAAAAAGACCGGCAGGGTCCACAGGTTTTACAGTGTAGGGATTTAATTTCAGGTTCTCTTTATACTGCAAATACTGTTTCCAGAAATTAGCTTTCGCAGCATCATAATTACTGCTGTTGTTATTCTGCCCGAAAGATAACTGGGCAAATAGAGCAGCAATAATGATTATTATAAATGACATTTTTTTATTCATATGAATAATATTGTTAGTTGAGATTATTTATTTTTTTTTAAGAAATTATACTTTTATTTAATCAGTTCTGCAGAAAAAGAGTGAATTGATCAGCATTGTAAATTCTTTAGACATAAATTTACCTTCCCGGGGATTTATTTTATTTAAATCCGGCTTATAGAACCGCATGGCATTGAGTATTTACGGTAAGCCAAACACTTTAAGCAGCATAATAAATACGCTGCACCGGTAGCATATACGGTTGAGTTATTGAATTAGTTAATGAACAAATATACTTACAAGCAAACTCACTGTATATAGGTATTGTCTTATTTTTTTGTAAGAAAAATAAAATCAGGATTGCTGATTACTACTAATTGTGTTTGATATGGAATGTAAGAATATTAACCTGAATTGATAAGCTGAATTATACTTAAAAAGAAATGTGTTGTAAGTGAATTGTACCTTATAGTGTGGGATTATGTGAAAAGTGACCTGAATAAACGGAAATTAACCCTGCAATTGAGGTTAAAACTGAACTATAAAACAAAAGCATCCTGTACAACTATTAGCTGAACTGTTTATCCGTTAACAACAAGCTTATGTTTGATCGCATAATGTGTAATATCAACATTTGACTTCAGGTCCATTTTTTCAAGTATTCTAGAGCGGTATGTGCTTATTGTTTTTACGCTTAATGAAAATTTATCGGCAATTTGAGTCAATGAATTCCCTGAAGCAAGCAAACATAATACCTGGAACTCCCTTTCTGAAAGAATTTCGTGAGGCAGTTTATTGCTCTGGTTGTTCACAGAAAATATTAATGTTTCGGCCAGCGTACTGCTAATATACTTACCGCCTGCAACAACTTTTTTAATTGCTCTTATCAGCTCTCCGGGCACGCTATCTTTATTCAGGTAGCCGTCTGCCCCGGTTTTTATAGCCCGCAATGCAATTTCTTCCTCAGGATGCATTGAAAGGATCAATATTTTCAGATCAGGTTCTTTCTGTCGTATTTCTATTAAACAGTCAAGACCGCTTTTGCCGGGCATTGTAATATCAAGTATAAGAAGGTCCCACTTTTGTTTATCAAGCTGGGCAAAGATCTCATCGCTGTTAGATGCTTCACCAAGTACCTGCATATCTGATTCATCCGAGAGAATTTGTTTTATTCCGCGTCTCACTACGGAATGGTCATCTGCTATTAAAATTTTTATCATAATAATGTTAAATAGTTAATTATTCAGTGGAACATAGAGTATTATTTCTGTTCCGATGTTTTCGACAGTATTAATTTCAAGTGTACCGCGAAGCATTTCTGCGCGTTCCTGCATGCCAATTAAACCTAATGATTTTGTTTCGTTAATTTTATTTTTAAAGCTGAATCCTGTACCGTTATCTATAATTGACAATTTCAACATGTCATTTTCTATGTTTATATAAACCTCCACCCGTGTACATTTTGAGTGTCTTGCGATATTTGTAAGTGCCTCCTGAAGTATCCTGTACACAATAATTGATGCGGAATTTTCAAGGTTTACTTTAATTTCAGGCATATTAAATTCCGTTTCAATTTTGGTCCTTTTCACAAATTCTTTTAACAGGCTCTCAATAGCAGGCAGAATCCCGAGCTGATCAAGGAGCCTTGGCCTGAGATCAGAAGATATCTTTCTGACAGTAACAATGGTATTATCAACTATTTTTGAAATTTCATACATTTTTGCAACTATATCAGGATTATCCGCATGCTTTTTGGCAACCCAGTTTACTTCAAGATTAACGGCAGTTAATGATTGTCCAAGCTCATCATGTATTTCACGGGCTATCTGTACATTCTGATCTTCTTTTATTGTCTCAATTTTTTTGTTAAGCTCTCTTAACTGCCTGCTTTTCTGAAGAAGTTCGGCTTTTGATTTTTCATGATCGCTAATTTCATTCAGAAGTTCAGATGTTCTTTGGGTAATGATGTTTTCCTGGTCTACTTTAAGAATCTTCAGTTTTGAGATCAGGATAGTCACTATTATAAAGAAACCGAATCTCACAATTGTGCTCCAAAAGTGAAGGGCATAATTTGTAACTAATTTAAATCCATCTGTATCCATGTATATCCATAAAAAAGCGCAAATAAACGAGAATAAAATACCATACAAACGTTTTGTATTCCAGGTAACAAAAGCTATAGGAATAAGGTAGAAAATTGAAAATGAAATCTCTTTTGTGGTAAAAAAGTCCGTCAGAGCTACAGCAGAAAGCAGCAAAAGTCCAGCCAGCAGTATTGTGAATGTTCCTGCCTTGTTTATATAATCCTGTATCAAATTTTCATCATTTCATAAATTTCCCATAATATACAATCTAGAATTTTAAAAAGAATGATAATAAGTTCAGGTGTAAGTAACGATAAATATTAACAATTTATAATTATCTTTTAAAGCCCCGGGAAACAATAATTACCTGAAAACGGCTGAATTGAGTCATTTCTGAACCGGGTAATTGTTCCTGGTCCATTCATTAATTCCGCCAATTATATAGTGTATCCTGGGGAATCTAAGTTCTTTCATTAATTCAAAAGCCATTGCGCTTTTCCTGCCGTTTTGGTCTATGAGGATATATCTTTTTTCTTTGTCAAGCTTGTTTATCATATCCGGAAAATCAGGCAAAGAAAAATCAATATTAACAGAATTTTCAAGACGTAGTGAATCATATTCACGCTTCGTTCTGATATCCATTAAAACAACATCAACTTCACCTTTATTTTTTTCGAGAAAAACAGCTGCTTCTTCAACTGTAATTTTATCACTTCTAAGAGACGGAAACAGGTATTCACATCCCTGAAATAACAAAAAATAAGAGATCACAACCGGAATCAGTAATATTTTGTGACTCAGAATTGACAGGAAATTCATACTGTGAAGCGGTGATTTTTTCATTATCCTGATCTCCTTTATTCAAAAATACTTAAAAATCGCTTAAAATTCAAAAATTTAAGCAAAATTTATCATACCTGAATGTAATTAATTTTACTACAAACCTTTAACACATATTACTATATTTCAGCATGTACATAAAGTGTTATGTTTGTATAGAAAGATTAGTTACATAGTTCATTAGATGATTCAAAATAGTTAATTAGATAAACCCTTATGATTTTCAAGTTTCACCGGTTTTATAATTTAACCCTTATGCAGGCAGTAAATATAACCCTTGTGATAGCAGTAAGATCAACCCTTATGTGAGCAGTAAATATAACCCTTGTGAAAAGCAGTAGTAATACCCTTATGTAATATGAAGGACCCTTATGAGAGATTTTTAGATACCCTTATGAACAGATTAGTTTTACCCTTATGAAGAAAAAGTTTTTCCCTTACATATAAATAGATTGGTTTAAGCCGGTTGTGAATTGGACGAAAATCCTTAAACAGCCGGTTTGTTTTTTATGTACAACTCTCCTGAAAGTAATCCATAATTGTTCTGAATTCCTGTAAAATTGCTGAAAACAGAAATCTGTATAATTTAATATGAATTATGCATAAATTTATAGATGAAGAAGAAGGTAAACATAGGAATTATTGGCTGCGGCTCAGTTTTCAGATCCATGCACCTGCCTTCATTATTAAACCTTTCCGATAAATTCAAAATCGTATCGATCTTTGATACAGATAAGAATGCATTTAAACTCACCAAAAAAATTATTACCGGTTCCCGCGGTATAAAATATTCAGATAATGCCGAAGATGTTTTAAGAGATCCGCAGATTGATGCTGTCGCGGTTTTAACCAGTACATCTGTACATGTAAATTATACATTACAGGCGCTCAAACGCGGTAAACATGTATTTCTTGAAAAACCGGCAGCTGTACTGCCTAAAGATGTAAAGCGTATTATTGCTGCAGAAAAAAAATACGGCAGGTTTGTACAGGTTGGGATGGTATTAAGATACAGTTCCTTCTATAAAGAGCTGTGCAGGATAATTGATTCCGGGAAATACGGAAGAGTACTCTGGATGAACTGGCTGGAAACCAGGCCGTTTGATCCCTGCATTTGGCGTTACAACAACACTGCTGTAAACGGCGATGCAATTATACACGATAAGGCTGTACACCAGATAAATTTGTTTAACCGGTTTGCCGGTGCTAAACCGGCTGAAACTGCTGCATTCGGGGGGCAGTATCTTATCAATCCCAAAACATACAGTAAGGTTCGTGCATTCAACAGTTCAGTAAAGCTTAAAGGTGATTCAAATGATAACTTAATGGCGATAATCAAATATAAGAATGGTGTAAAAGCATCAATCACTGTTTCTTATGTCAGTCCGCATGCTCGTGAATCGCGCTGGATAATACAGCTGGAAAAAGCCAAGCTAGTTGCTCACTTTGAGACTTTTGTAAAAGCAAACAACGCTTCAAAACGTAAATGGAAAGGGAACCCTTCGAGTATATACATTTTTTCAGATGATAAGAAATATCCGGTAGTATGGAAATATCCGATGAGTTACCCTCCGGCCGATACAAACCTGGTGTTCTATGATGAATATCAGGATGAATTTATGCATCCGGGTTCCGGCGGGCAATGGAATGCGTTCTACGATACGGTCACAAAGAACACAAAACCTGAAAGCAGCACATCAGTTGCCCTGGAAGACATAAAAGTTGCAAGTGCAATAGATGAGGCGATTAAAAAGAAAAGAGTTATAAGGATAAGTCACTGACTTCAAAAGTCTTTAAGACTTTTGAAGTTAAAGTTTAATAAATTTCTAAATTAGAGTATGATTTATTATATGCGAAAAAGATTGTTTGAAGATTTGTTTAATAAAATGTTAATAATCTTTAAGAAGTCTGCTATTTTGAGAGTCTTTATAATTTCTGCCGGTTTTTTCTTCAGCAGTATTCATTGCAATAGCAATACATTGGGCGAAGTTCACAAAGCTGTTGATGTAAAATTCCGCTTAGGCAATGAAGTGCTGCTTGAGAAAGCCGGTGAATTTAAAGATAAGAGAATCGGGGTATTAACCAATCAAACCGGCATTTTGCCGGACGGCACACATATAATAGACGCGCTTGTAAACAGGGGAGTAAATATCGTAAAGATCTTTTCGCCTGAACACGGCATAAGAGGTGATGAGAATTATTCGGAAATTGATGAAAAGACCGGAATACACATAGTATCTTTATATAACGGAAAAGTAAAACCATCGAAGGATGATCTTGCTGATATTGATATAATTATTTATGATATTCAGGACGTTGGTGCCAGGTTTTATACATATACTTCAACTTTATATTATGCCATCGAAGCCGCCGCTGAAAGTAACAAACAGATCTGGGTTTGCGACAGGCCAATGATTACTGATCCCGGGTATACAGGCGGATTTATGCTGGAACCTGGAAATGAATCATTTGTAGGTAAAATTCCGGCACCACAGGCTTATGGTATGACTTGCGGTGAGCTTGCTACTTATCTGAACTCAGAAGTATTTGGCAGTTCTGCAAATCTTGATGTAATAAAAATGGATGGTTATACACGGAATACGGATTATAACACCTTAAAATTAACATGGGTTAAACCATCGCCAAGTATGTTTTACTCTTCAACAGCCGTTTGTTATCTCGCCAACTGTCTGCTGGAAGGTACAAATGTATCAGAAGGAAGAGGGACTGAAAAACCATTTGAATATTTTGGTGCGCCATGGGTTAATTCTCAGCAAATTGCTGATGAGCTGAATTCATACAATTTTGAAGGAGTGAAATTTGAGCCTTTAATATTCACTCCATCAGAAAAAATATCTGCTTACCCGCCTAAATTCTTCAATCAGCAATGCAATGGCGTATATCTAAATGTTACTGATAAAAACAAATTCCGCCCTGTTAAATGCAGTGTGGCAATATTGATTGCATTATACAAAAATTGCCCGGAGTTTAAATTCAATAAAGATAATTTCATTGATAAACTTGCAGGAACTGATAAGCTTAGAAAAATGATACTTGCGGGAAATACTGTGGATGAAATTGAGGCTGCATGGTTGGCAGGTTTGACAGGATTTAATAATGTCAGATCAGAATATTTACTATATAAATAAATTGTTCGGATATTTTTGAAGTAACTTCTAAATAATACTATATATATGCTGCAGGAAGAACTTAAATCGATTTTCAAGAAACACAAAAGTGATAATGAAATATATCATGATCTGGCGCAATTCCACGTGCGTGAGATACTGCTTGTAACTTCTTTATATGATGCATTTATACTTGAAGAGGAAGAAAAGCTTAACGAAAAAATATTCGGTGAGTATTACGGGCTCGATCTATCCAATGTACCCAGGATAACTAACGCATCAGATGAAAAGGAAGCAGAAACCCTTTTAAGCCAGAAATATTTTGATTTCGTGATAATTACAATGCGCACTCAAAACCTTTCACCTTTTGAGCTTGCATTGAGGATAAAAAACATTAAACCTGATCTGCCAATATTCCTTTTACTGTATGATAACAGTGATATAATCCTTGTGAACCAGATGCGTGATAAAATAGATATTTTTGAAAAAGTATTTGTCTGGAACCGCGAAACCAAGATATTTCTTGCCATTATAAAATATTTTGAAGATAAAAAAAACTGTACAAACGATACGGAAGTAGGTCTGGTGAGGGTAATATTGCTGGTTGAAAACTCGATCAGGTATTATTCACGCTACCTGCCGATTCTGTATACTGAGATCATAAAACAGACACAGCGGCTTATTACAAAAGATAATCTTGACGGTGTGAAAAAAATACTGCGAATGCGTGCCCGTCCTAAAGTGCTGCTTGCTGTCAGTTATGAAGAGGCTGTAGAGCTTTACGAAAAATTCAAAAATACCATACTATGCGTAATATCTGATGTTAAGTTCCCTTTTGAAGGTAAGATAAACGAGGAAGCAGGGATAAAACTACTGCAAAAGATAAAATCGGATGACAGTGATCTGCCATTTTTACTACAGTCATCAGAGAGCACTTTCTCAGAAACGGCAATATTGAATGATGCTACTTTCATCAATAAAAATTCCGAAACTTTATCAGATGACCTGCGTGATTTTATACTTGATAACCTTGGATTCGGGGATTTTATTTTCCGTGACCGTTCAGGAGAAGAGATAGCAAGAGCTTCCTCGATAGATGAATTCAAACATCAGCTGAAAAAGGTACCCGCTGAATCTGTGCTTTATCACGGCGGGAGGAACCATTTTTCTGCATGGCTGATGGCAAGGGGAGAAATACAGATCGCCGAGCATCTGGAAAAATTGAAAGTTACCGATTTTTCCGGTGCAGATGCGATAAGAGATTACATTATTAAAACAACAAAAAATGTTGAAACCACAGTTTCACGAGGCGGTGTTGTTGATTTCAGTCCAAAATTCCTTGAGGAAGATAACCTGATCTTAAGGCTTGCCCCAGGCTCTTTCGGCGGCAAAGGAAGGGGAATAGCCTTCATTAATACGCTTCTGCAGACAAAAGAACTCTTCAGCGGTATAGAAAATGTTTCAATCAAAATACCTAAAACGGCTATTATTGGGGCGGAAGAATATGAGAATTTCATAAACAAACATGATCTCTATGGGATCCATATGGATCACGATTTTGATGAAGTAAAACAGATATTTCTGTCAAAGCCGCTCAGTGAAGAGCTGGTCTCAAAACTAAGAGTATACCTTGATAAAACCACATCTCCCATTGCTGTAAGGTCATCGGGAATGTTTGAAGATTCAATATCCGAATCTTTTTCCGGTATTTACCAGACTTTCCTTATACCTAACAACCACGAAAACCTTAACGAAAGGCTTAAGAATCTGACTGATGCAATAAAGCTTGTATATGCATCAATATACTCCAAACATGCCCGCAGTTATTTTGAAGCCATTAATTACAGAATAGATGATGAACGGATGGCAGTTGTACTGCAGGAAATTGTCGGCATAAAATATGAAAATGTATTTTTTCCCCATATATCAGGGGTTGCGCAATCATACAATTTTTACCCTATAGCAAGGTTTAAGCCGGAAGATGGTATATGTATTTCTGCGGTGGGATTGGGCAAATATGTTATAGATGCCGAAAAAGCTTTTCGTTTCTGCCCAAAGTACCCGAAGATAGATATTGTTGACCCTGAAACGCAGCTTCGTGATTCACAGTCATTCTTCTATGTAATAGATATGGAACGGGGGATATCAAATCTTGCACAGGGTGAAGATATCACTCTTAAAAGGGTTGAAATATCTGACGCTGAATCACTAGGTGTACTTGATGATATTGTTTCTGTCTACGACCCGCAGGATAATAAAGTAAAAGTCGGCTTAAACCATAAGGGACCCAGGATAGTGAACTTTGCCGGAATTTTAAAATATGATCTTTTTCCCTTTGCCAAAGTATTAAGCAGGCTGCTTGAAATCATCGAAAGTTCAATGGGTCTTCCGGTTGAAATTGAATTTGCGGTCAACCTGGATGAGAATAATCCGGGCTTTTATATATTGCAGCTTAAACCTCTTATAAGAAGCGGAGAGTTTTTTACGATTGATGAAGAAGATATAGTGAAAGAGAACCTGATACTTTATACCGAACGCGGTATGGGTAACGGAAAAGTTGAAAATATTACTGATATCATTTACGCCGTACCTGAACTCTTCAATAAAGCAAAAACTGAGCAAATGGCGACAGAAGTTGAAAAGCTGAATGTATTAATGAGGCTTGCCAAAAGGAATTATATCCTCATTGCACCGGGCAGGTGGGGAACCCGTGACCGATGGCTAGGTATTCCCGTGCAGTGGCCGCAGATCAGCAATGCGAAGATAATTGTTGAGACTGATCTTGATGATTTTAAGGTTGATGCCTCTCTTGGCTCACATTTTTTCCATAATATCACATCAATGAATATCGGTTACCTGACAGTACACCAATCTAATGGCAGGGATTTTATTGACTGGGAGTACCTGAGATCGATAACGCCCGAAAATACAACAGAACATTTTGTTCACCTGCATTTACCCGCACCGGTAAAGATACTGATGGATGGCAAAAAAAGTATAAGTTTGATTGAGAAATGATCTATGATACATTATTCACCGGATGACCCGAAGTCATCCGGTGAATTCCTCAGATTTTTTTACAGCACAGCAGTGTTACCTGCAGCAAAATAAATTATATACAGAGTTTTTCAAGGCATTTCTTTTCGTAAGCAATATCAATATTATTCTTCAAACCATTTCTAATATATTTTCTAAGGGCATATACAGCAGCTTTCTTTTTGAATGATCCCTTTTCTGAAATTGAAATATTCATTTCCAGGCTATCAAAATATGAATCAAGTATTCCGTTATCTTTTATGATCCATGGATATTTTTCTTTTTCAAACAGATCATAAAGATCCACATAATCCAGGTCCGTGTAATTCCATCCTAAATGAGTGTATGATGTATCAATGAACAATATTTTACTGCCGTTCTTAATAATATTTTTTTTATGAACATCACCATGGCAAACAGTATACAATGAATTTTTATTGCTTTTTATCATGCAGGTTTTATGCAGCTTTCCTAAAGCATAAAAAGCTGCATTAAGCTCACTATCAGCAATTGGTTTTCCTTTAAGCCATTCAAATTCCACACTGGATTTTTTGGGTTCCAATGAATATTCCAGTAAACGTGGAAAGAAAGGTATATCCCTGTCTTTATATACATCTGTGATACGTAATATTCGTTTTATATTTAAGTATTTGAGAGGCATATTGTATAACGCCAAATTTATAACGCAAAATAGTTGTAATAATTAATTGATAAAATGACTATTTTATATATTAATGATATAAAAAGGATCAATTCACAAATCAGGAAAAATGTCCCCGAAAATTTTATAAAAAGTATTAGGAAAAACTACACCATGAAATTAAATTGCAGCAGTAATAAAATGAGGATAATAATAACACTATTAAACATTATGATATTATTGCTGCTGCCGGAAATAAATAACCTTAATGCCCAAACAAGCTTTTTCTGGCAGCATCCCTTACCGACAGGCAACCAGCTTGAAGCTGTTAAATTCATTAACCAGCAGACAGGCATTGCTGTTGGCGCAGCAGGCACAATAATGAAAACCACCAATGGCGGCTTGAACTGGAGCGTTCAGCCTTCGCCAATATATGCATTTTTATGGGATGTAACTTACGTTGATATTAATATATGGATAGTTGTTGGAGTTGATGTTTCATCCGGCAACAACGGAATAATACTAAGAACAACCAATGGCGGGACTGCCTGGACTATAGTACAGAATCAATCCGGTGCAAATTATAAGGGAGTTGATTTCCCGAGTCCTAATGCAGGATATGTTGTTGGTGCAGGTACTATACATAAATCAACTGACCAGGGAGCGACATGGGTATTACAGTCAACTGGCTTAGGAAATTTTTATACTGTCGATTTTTATAATGACCTGATCGGCGCTGCTGGAGGAATTAACAGCCTTAGAATTACCACCGACGGTGGGCAAAACTGGATAGCATAAACCGGTGTAATTGAAAATCCGTTAAATCTTGTTGCGGGTATTTCACAAGTAAACCCATTTACTGTAGTAGGTGCAGTAGATGCAGGTGCAAGTGATTATATTATTATGACTACAAATGGCGGTGCAAACTGGTCAAATTATCACAATTTTTATACCCAAAATGGTGAAATTATAAGAGATATGGAAATGATAAATAACACAGGATTTATTGTAACAGAGGTGGGCAGAATATTAAGGACTATTGATGGTGGATTGAATTGGCAATCGGATACCACTTATATGTTTCCTATTATAAGAGGGTCATCCAAATGTGTAAATATGCTTAACGAAAGCACAATCTATCTTTCGGGTATTGGCGGAGTTGTTTTAAAAAGCAATAATTCAGGGTTGAACTGGAATTTTTTGACAGGCTATCAAATAAATCTTAGAGGCATTCAGTTTCTGAATTCTAATACAGGATATGTATCCGGCGATGGTGGCACAATTCTCAAAACGACCAATTCCGGCAATAACTGGGAGGAAATAAATTCAGGATATATAAGGAATCTGCGTTCACTATATTTTACAGATGTGAACACCGGATATGCGGCTGGTGACAGCGGCATAATAGTAAAATCTGTAAATGGCGGATTGAATTGGTCTCTTCAATTTAGCGGAACTGACAAGAATCTGTTATCGATTGTCTTCGCAAATTCAACTACAGGATATGCAACAGGCGGAGAAGCAAACAACGGACAGGGAGTAATTCTAAAAACTACTAATGCCGGTCAGAACTGGTTTACACAGCTAAGCGGTTCATCCATGAACTTCACTTCTTTGTTTTTCCATAATCCTGATACAGGTTTCGCAGTGACAAATTCCAACCTGTTTAAAACATCAAATGGGGGGATTAACTGGAATGCAATAGCGGGTCCCGAAGGGTATGATATCTATTTTGCTAATTCTTTAACTGGTTACACCACAGGCTCAAACCTTAATGTATATAAATCAACAGATGGTGGCAATAACTGGTTTGTTGTACGAGCAGGAAATAATGACGGGTACCGTTCAATACAATTTTTTGGAGAATTTGGTATTGCCTGCGGGTATAATGGCAATATCATGAAAACTACAAATGGCGGTGTAAACTGGGTAGTTTTTGCCAAGATCACTGAAAACAGT
>JAUQWQ010000174.1 GCA_030835085.1 Ignavibacteria bacterium | reverse complement strand
AACCATCTTGATATGAACTCAAAAAAAGTGCTGATGGACGCATTGCATAATTACGGCGGAACGATACTTATAATTTCCCATGACAGGGAATTCCTTGACGGCATTGTAACAAAAATAATTGAAGTAAAAAATAAGAATGTTAAGACTTATCTGGGAAACTGCTCGTATTACATAGAAAAACTGGAAGAAGAAAAAGCAGGCATAAGCCAGGTTAAACAGGTAAAGAAGGAATCAACAAACGGCGAGCAAAACGGCGCACCAAGACAGAAGAAAACCAAGGAACAGAAAAGATTAGAGGCTGAACAGCGCAATAAAATTTACAAACATGCTAAGCCGTTGAAAGACAGCATCCATAAGTTGGAAAAAGAGATAAAAGTGCTGGAAGAAAAAACAAGTGCTATTGAAAAAGAAATGGCACATCCGGATTTCTTTAAGGATCATCACAATTCCGCACAGAAAACAACAGAGTACAAAACAGCTAAGGAGAGACTAAACGACCTGTATCACAAATGGTCGGAAGAATCGAAAAAGCTGACGAAGATTGAAGAAGAAATTGGTTTATAGCAATTAATAATTGACAATTATCAATTAACAATAGTTTTAATAGAATTAAACCCTTTGCGTCTTGGCGTCCTGACTTTCGCTTTTTCAAGTTGCGTGAGATAAAAAATAAATTACAAAAATTAATGAGCAACGAATGAGACCTTCCTTCCTCCCGTTACACGGGATTAAGGCGTAGCACTTCGTTCAGGATTGAAGCATGAAAATCGGAAATTACGAATTACACTCAATACAAACGGGTTTATTCAGGCTGGATGGAGGCGCGATGTTTGGTGTTGTGCCAAAGCCGCTATGGTCAAAAACCAATCCCGCAGATGAGAGCAACAGAATTGATATGTGTATGCGTTCACTACTGCTGATTTCAGGCGATAAAAAAATAATTATTGATAACGGTGTCGGTTATAAACTGAGCGATAAATTGAACGCTATATATGGAGTAGATCACTCCAAATATACGCTTGAAGAAGAGCTGACGAAGCATGATTTGAAGCCGAAAGATATTACTGATGTAATATTAACACATTTGCACTTTGATCATGCGGGCGGTTCGACTAAAATTGCTGAAAATGGTGAAATTGAACTTGCATTCCCAAATGCTGTTCACCATTTGCAAAAAAAGCATTGGGAATGGGGGCAGAATCCAAGCGAGCGCGATAAAGCAAGCTTCATGCCTGAAAATTATGACCTGCTGCAGAAAAAAGGAGTGTTAAAACTGTATGAGGGTGATTCCAATTTTGATGAAATAATTTCACTTCATACTGTAAGCGGGCATACTCCATTTATGCAGCTTGTAAAGGTTAAGGATGATGATAACACTCTGCTCTTCACGGCTGATCTTTTCCCTATGACGTCGCATATTCCCCTGCCCTATATTATGGGCTATGACTTATTCCCTTTAACCACACTTGATGAGAAGAAAAAATTCCTGCCCCAAATAGTAAAAGAAAACTGGGTACTCTTTTTTGAGCATGATGCATTTACAGAAACCTGCAGGGTTGAGCAATCCGAGCGCGGCTTTATGGTAACCGATAAAATGGAATTAAATAAACGCTAAATTGTTATTATATTAAATAAATAAACTAAAGTAATATTATGACAACAGCAGAGTTAAAGAAATCAATAGTTCGGGAAGTACAGGCTGTAAGCGACGAAAAAATGCTGGAACTGATTCTAATTGCCCTTGAAAACATAAATTCACCTATGCCTGTGCTTGAAGAATGGCAGCTAAGAGAAATTGAGGAAAGTGAAAAACAATTTGAAAGAGGAGAATTTGTAACCAAAGAAGAAGCTGATAAAAAGATTCTGCAATGGCTGAAAAGATAGTCCTTTCCTTGAAAGCTGAAAAAAACCGATATGATATTCTGAAATATTATTTCGATGAAACGGGAAGCAATAAAATACCTCTACAAATATTCAATCAATTAGATAATGCATTCGAGACTATTGCAATATTTCCGAATGACGGCAAAATTATCAACAAGAAAGGTTATCATGTGTTCGTGACCAAACCATATAATATAATTTACAGGATCAACATTGATTCAATTGAGATCTTACACATTTGGGATAACAGACAGAATCCAAATAAATTGCCTTTATGAGTGAAACCAAATTCAAAAATATTTGCAAAGTAAGTGACCTGTCCAACAGGCGCGGGAAGAAATTTAGCATTGCTGAAGATACTGATATTGCTGTATTCAGAGTTGCGGAAAAGATTTACGCGGTATCGAATGTTTGTCCCCATAACCAGTCAAATGTTATAAACGAAGGCTACCTTGATGAAGCGCTGTATGTAGCATGTCCAATACACGGCTGGCAGTTCAGCCTGGAAACAGGAAAGGTTCCGCCGGAATGCAAGGGATTGAGCGCAACACTTGAAACATACGAAGTCAAAATCGAAAATGATGAAGTATGGGTTGAGGTGAAGGAAAAGAAGAAAAAATGGTGGTTTTAGAAAGTGAAAAGGCAAAAAGCAAAAGGCAAAAAGAGATTTATTGATAATTTTTATTTGTTGATTGCTAATTGCTCATTGTTAATTGCCAATTGACAATTGTTTGAACGGCCATTGTTTTTTCCGCCATGCGCGCCACATGTATATTACCGTCCCTACGACCAATAACACAACTGCATATTTAATTTCTTTCTGGAAGTTCTGTCTTGAAAAGAGCACGTAAACAAATCCGATAAATGCCAGTATTGCCGGCACTGGGTAAAGCCACATTCTGAAGGGCCTGGGGTGCTGCGGATTTTTGATGCGGAAATAAATCACTCCAATTGTTTGCGCTAAAAACTGAACCATAAGCCTGATAACAACAAGAGCGGCAATGATATCTTTAAGCTTCAGGAAGCAGAAGCAGATTGCAACTCCGCCTAAGATCAATAATGATACATATGGTATTTTATGTTTTGGGTGAACCTTTGAAAATACCTTGAAGTAATCACCTTCAACAGCAGCGGCATACGGAACCCTTGAATACCCCATAAGCAAAGAGAACACCGATGCGAAAGCGGTCCACACCACAAGCAATGTAACCAAATTACCCGCCCATGTGCCGTAAATTTTCTGCATGAATACAGATACAATGTACTTCCTCGCATCACTTCCCGCGGTTTCGCTAACTTCCTGCCATGGCAGTACGCCAAGTATTGCGATGTTCATTACAATATATAATCCGGCAACAGCTAAGATAGAATAAATTATCGCGCGAGGTATGTTGCGGGTTGGATTCTGCACCTCACCGCCGAAGAAATTAACATTGTAATAGCCCCAGTAATCGTATAATGCAATGAGCATTGCAGATCCGAGCCCGAGGAAAAAGGCTGAATCGATATGAAAAGCATTGGGCGGAAAATCAAATGCCAGCTTCGGGTCAAAATTTGTGATACCTGAAACAATAATCCATACAACAGTAATAATAACACCGCCCCAAAGGAACTGAGAGAATTTGCTTATGAAAGCAACTTTGCGGTAAAGCATAAATACTGCCAGAAGCACTACTCCTATTGCGACAAATGTACCGTTATTCAGAGTAATTGCAGCTTCAAGCGAGCCAAGTAAAGGCAGCGGAAGATTCAGGTCGTAATTAAAATAAGTAGAGTTCAGCCCCGGGAAAATGTAGCTTGCATACATTGCTAGTCCCACACACCCCGAAGCCATCGATAGCGGCGCGGAGAATGTAAGCTGAAAAATGAAAAGAAACGATACAAGTTTACCAAAGCTATCTTTGCCGTAGATTTCCTTCAGGTAGTTGTAGGAACCGCCCGCATGCGGCATAGCCGCGCCAAGCTCAGCCCAAACAAGGCCATCACTCAGGCATATGATCGCACCGATAATCCAGCCAATCATTGCCTGGGGCCCGCCCATTGCAGCAACTATCAACGGGATAGTTATAAAAGGACCCACGCCAATCATATCTATCATATTAAGCGCTGTTGCGCCTTTTAGCGAAACTCCCCTTACAAGCTGTTTATCGGCTTTGTTATCGGTTAACATTATCTGATATTATCAATTGAACGTTCATTTGCTGTCTTCTGCGATAACATATTCATAAACAGCTTAAGTGCACCTTTATGGAAAATCTTCAACTGCCTGTACAAAGCAAGTGAACAGTAAGTATATGTTCCGTATTTATAATCTGCAAACAGCAAAGATGTTGGCGGCACAGGGTCATCTTCATCCTGCATGGCCAGCAGTCTCTGGTACTCTGATGATGTTTTCATTTCTGTACCGGGTTTATCAGATGGCAGATAAATATTTCTTTCCTGTATCCATCCAATCCAATCGGAATCGTTAATTACATTAGGATTATTAAAAAAGGTATGATTAGGGACAAGCACTTTTACATTTGCATCTTCTTCTGTTACCCGTTCGGTAGAAATGTATATCGGGTATGGAGCCAGATCACCTTTTTCGTTCCAATCCTGTGGTTTATTGTAGAAGCAAATCAGGTTACCGCCGCCTTCGGCATACTTAAGGAATCTTTTATTGAATTTTACTACATCGGGTCTGTTTAAGTAAGCCCTGATATCAAGAATAATTGTTGAGTAGCGGTTCAGGTCCCAAACCTCAACAGCCAGCGGACTAAGAGTATCGAATTGTACGTTAAAAGCCTTAAGGATATTTTCGATCGTATTATCATACGTCTTAACTAATCCGATCCTTCTGTACTTTGCCACTTTAACTTCATTCAGTATTTTCAAACTGTCTTCTGCAGTGACCGTCTTATAAGAATATTTCGTTTCATATGACCTCAGATCATCAGTATTCCATTTCATATTATGCGTAAGTCCCGAAAACAGGTCATCACCTTCAACCGGATACATCCCGTCACTCCTTACAAGCTGATAAAACCTGTTGCCGAAAAAGAAAGGGCTGTTCCTGTCAACTTTATCCATTCCTTGTGTCTTATGCTGAAAAAGCGCTTCGCGCGATATTTCGGCAATGGTTGTTTTACCATCTGATATCTTTTTTGAAATATCCAATTTGTAAAGGTCACTTTTCGTGGAATCAAACGAACGGAAGAAAAGTTTTTTTACCTGCCAGGGTTCAATACCATTCACAAGCTGCTCGGGATGGTAGCGGTAATCAGCGGCTTTATCAAAGGCGTTGAATACTGTAATTCCAACAGCCTGATGATTTCCGTGCTGGCGGTCAGGTTTGGTAGTAATAGTATCGTGATTTGTAATAATAACATCCGGCCTTAATACGCGTATCATGTATACTATCCGGGCTAATACTGAATCTTCCCCACCCCACATTTTGAAAGTTTCCTTCGCGGTTTTGGAAAAACCGAAATCAAGCTCACCCAAAAAATAGGCTTTGGAACCCTGGATCTTTGAGGCATCATAACATTCCTGCTCGCGTAATTTGCCAAGCTTATCATTAAGCTCTGGACCAATTTCATTTTGCCCGCCTTCGCCCCGGGTGTAAAAGACTGTATATGCATCATATCCATAAAGGTATTTGTAATATGCCAATGCTGCGCCGTCTTCATCATCCGGGTGAGCGGCTATGCAAAGAATTGTAAATGACGGCTCCTGTGATAATACAGTAACCGGTAACAGCAGGAGTAAAAAGAATATAAACTTTTTCATGATCTTCAAAAATAAGGATAAATGATTAAAGAAAGTAGAAAAGAGGCGGGTTGTGCTAAAAATCAAAAGCGAACCCCCTTCTATAATATAAGTTGGATTGAGTAATTGTTCAATTCTCGATTGCAGAATTGTTTAAATCCCGTCCCCCCTTCATACGAAGGGGGGATTTGTATCTTCATGATACAGAAAAATGCAAATTCAACCTTTACTTTGGGTAATTGATAAGCTGAGATGGGGTTTTATTGATCTTTTCTGCCAGAACTGCCAATGCGTCAGCCATGCTTCTGGTTCTGGAATAACTTTCATTTCAGAACAACCATTTTCTTTACATCAGAAAATTTATTATCTACAGTCAGCTTATAGAAGTAAATGCCGCTTGCGATATTTGACGCGTCGAAGTCAACTTCATATACACCCGCTCTTTGAACCTGGTTTACCAGTACGGCAACCTGCCGGCCGGTGATATCGTATACGTGCATACGTACAAAGTTACCGAAGTATGATGAAGAGCTTGAGGGTATTGAGTATCTAATTTTAGTAGATGGGTTAAACGGATTCGGGTAATTCTGCCCTAATGAAAACTTATCAGCAATTTCTGAAATTGTCTGTATACCGAAAACATCATAATAAGAAATACGTGCATTTGTTTCAATTTCTGCGAGTCCCGCTTTGCTTTCGCCGTTAATAAGTCCCGTGAATGATTTTACAATTACCTTCACTTCATTTATCTTCGGTGTCCCGGGAATTGTTACCGGGGAGCCATTTGGACTGATAGGACCGGTACTTGTGATTCGTGCTTCTTCAATACCGTTATAGTAACAAATAATCTCGCAATCAGTCACCTGGATATTTGTATTATTAAAACCATTTGGCCTGATATTATAAATAGTCAAGTGCCGGATATCAATAGGTATATTCCATTTCAAATTTACGAATTCATTACTTGTTCCATTTGCAATCCAGTTTACATGAAGTGAATCATTCCTTGCTTTTCTATCAACAACCTTTTTACCGGGATACTGTATGCTGTCGTTTACGAATTTGAAGGAACTTTGTGTAACTTCCGCTGAAGTTGAAGTATTAAAGAATGAAGCTTCAGTAATTGTGGGAGGCACAGGGATCTGTGTATGACCAGAATGGCATCCAACGCACTTCGTGCCGGTGCCTGGTTTGCCGTAATTCATGCCAATAACGTGCGCAACCTGTCCCGTGGAACCGCGCAGCACTTTGCCTGCAGAATCAACCACCTGCTCGAACATCGATACATTCGCCGGGGCATTATCAAGGGCAATCTGCCCGGTGTGAAATATGGGCACCTGTGTAAAATACACAGCGGAATCAAGCCCTAAGGAATCCTGACGCTGGAAGCTCATAAAGAAATTAATTTTCGCAAATCTTGTAATTGGCGGTGCATCCTGCATCGGGAGGTCAACATCGCCATTTGTGAAAGTATTTACGCAGTCAAACCTGAAACCGCCATCTTTGAACCATGTTGAAGGATCAATTGTGGGAGGAAGCTCATCAGCAACATCAACAACACCATCAATTAATACCGGGGGAACTGTTTTTGGCAGAAGTACTTCTGCGTTCAGTTCCATTTTACCGGCAATGTCATAAAATAATGCAAGTCCGCTGCCGTTCAGATTAACAGTGTATAACCCATAATCCTGGTTTTCAACTTGTGCTGTGTATGAAATCAATAGCTGAGTATTTGGCAGTTCAACCGGGTCACATGCATAAGGCGGCTGCATTGTGCCGTATGAAGGCGGATTATTGATATAAAGCTGCATAGTTGCCGGATCAACTCCGATAACATGAGTGCCGTAACCATTTCCGGTTTCAAATAATCTTATTCCCGAGCTTCCTGTAGTGTGTGCCATTGCGTTATCAGGGGTAAACAGGCTGAGCATTCTGCCATCACTTAATAGTGACGGGCGGTAGTTATTCTGACCTGAGCGCAGGTTTCCTGTACCTGCATAGAATGCGAGCCCTTCGCCATCGGGTCTAATTTTTGCAGCTGACCAGATATTGGAAATATCATTTGTTACAGCCAGTGCAGAGTCACGGGTTAAGCCATTTGGCGTCAGTATCGATGGATGATCGATATTCAGCCACCACCTGCTGTAAACAATTTTACCTGAAACGGGGTCAATGGTTGGTTCATCGGCACCGTTTCGTTCAGTAGTAACACGATGCAAATTCAACGAAGTCGTATCAATAATGTATAAATTTGTTACTCTTTTGGCTGTGTACTGCGAAAGTGCGGGATAGCGGGTGCTTGAAAAACATATTCTGCCGTCAGGCAGGTAACAGGGGTCAACATCATCGTATTTTACAAATTTATATGCAATGGGTCCGAACTGCGCCAAGCTTACATTACGGCTGCTGTGAGTTATCTTTTTGAAACCGGTACCATCAGTGCGTATCTCGTAAATTCTCCAGCTGCTGTCGCGATGCTCAATGCCCGCAAAAACTATCTTTGATGCATTCCAATAGACACACGGGTCAGATACATCAACAAGCTTGGTACCTGAAAAATTTATAGTGCTGTCAACCAAAACGCGGATCGTGCCATTGGACTCTCTCACCAAAAGTCTACCTCCAACCACTGATGTTCTTGAAAAAGGACCCATGCCCGGCAGCAGGCTTGCCTGCGGGTAGTAAATACTTCCGCCGGCAGTGATATTCCTTGAGACAAATACAATCGGGTACTGTGAGTAAACAGAATTAATATAGGGCTGTAAAATGAATATTGAGCATAGTGAAAAAACTATGCTCAATATTTTATAATTTGATGTCATCTTAATTGGAATATGAAATTCTCAGTATAATTGCCTACCGAATGAGACCCTTCACTTCGTTCAGGGTTATTTATATGTAACAACTACTGATGAATTACTTTTTTCTTTATCCCAGGCAAGCATTATGCTTACTTCGCGCTTATCCATTTTCCACATAACCATACCGCCGTCATCACTCATCATTTCACCCTCACCTTTTTTAAAGCCTGCTTTTTCAACAGCTTCTGTGAAAGGAGCTAAAATAGCTTTCGGTTTATCGGTTGATTCAAATGTAACAACAGTGCCTTCGGTGGTATTAAGTGAACCCAGGCATTTGGAATTTACAGGCTGCGGAACATCTTTGGGATAATCTGCAGGCATGCCTTCTTTTATGCCAAGCTCGTTAGTTGTCCCGGGGGTATTTGTCTGTGTTTTGTTATCCCCGGCAACCTGGTTCTGGTTTGTTGTGTTTTGTTTGGTCGAATCTTTTTTGTCGCCATCAGTTTTCTGGTCGGTTTTACCGCAACCTGAAACTGCTATCATAACTGCTGTGAATACCGGAAAAAATAATTTGAGTTTTGTTTTCATGCTATGATTTTAATTGTTAATATATTTTATTTTTTTCAGAATACTAATATAAGTACTGTTTCGAAGAAATCTTACCAGGATTCAATTCAATTATTACACAAAACTGCTTCAAACCTGCCCGCAACCCAGCTTTTTGAAGCATCGTTAAAGAAAAGAGCTATCCTGCCTTTAACAGTTTTATCATTCATACTTTCAATTTCAAGCGCGCAGTTCCATGTTTCAGCGGATTTATTGCCTGCCTGCTTAAAACTTGCAGTAAAAGTTTTTGGATCATCAGCGAACTTGGCTTTAAGAAACGGTCCCTGTTTGATCTCCGATCCTTTGTTCAATAAAGTAAAACCTTCATAATTTTCTATGAACCCGCAGTTCTGTTCAGGCTTAACCAGTGAAAAATTTATAACATTATCGTTTGAACCGCGCCATTTTTCAAAATTTATGTAAGCAAACTGAACTTCTTTGCCTCCAATAAAGCCTTTTACAGGGAAATCAGGAATATCAGATGCTGAAATGCCGTCTTTCCACCCGAATTCACCGGATTTGTTTTCATCCGTCTTCTTTACAGTATCATAAGATTTATTTCCGCAGCCTGCATAAAATAACATAACAGCTGCGAATAAAACAACAAACAAACTTCTAAATTTAGCCAAATTTAAATTGTATGTCAATATGTTTATATATAGTAAACCTGACAGGTTTTAAAACCTGTCAGGTTTATAAAAGTTCGATTATTTGCAATACTTGTTGAATCTATCGTTAATGCGTGCCCAATTGAGATTATTGATAAAGTTATCAATATATTTAACTCTGCCCGGACCATCTTTATGATAGTATGCATGTTCAAAAACATCACATGCTACAAGCGGTACACCGCCCCATATAGCGCCGTATTGATGTTCATCAACCAGCACATTGATAAGTCTGCCGGAATATAGTCTATCAAACACAAGTAAACCCCAGCCGCTTAATTTGGCAGATACAGCGCATGCTTTGAATTCAGCTTTCCAGTTATCAAAAGAGCCGAAATTAGCTTCGATGGCAGCTTTTACATCGGGTCCTTTAGTAATATCACCATCACCGCCTAAGTTATCCCAATATACATCATGCAGGTAAGCGCCGGAGTGGTTCCATGTAAATCTTCTTTTCAGCTCTCCAATATCGGACCAGTTGCCGTTTGCTTTTGCGAGGTCAGCTGACTCGAGTTCCTTTTCAATGTTATTCAGGAATGTAACATATCCTTTGTGGTGAGTATTGTAATGCCAGTCAGTTGTTTCAGCGTCAACAACATCCTTTAACAGGCTTTTTGCTTCTTCATCACTGTATGGACGGGGATTGAATTTCCATTCATATGCCATTTTATTAAAACCTCCTTCAGGTTGCAAAGCCTTATGGCTTTGTGTATAATTATTATTTAAAAATTCAAACTTTGAAAATAACCCAAGGGAAACTGCTCCCAGGGCAGAAGTCTTTATGAACTTCCTTCTGCTGTTATCTTTCATATTAGCTGCTCTTAATTAAAAACTGTGGGTATAAAAATTTACAGCTTGGTCATCAGATCTACACTCCAAACGAACTGCCGCATCCGCATGTTTTTTTTGCTGAAGGATTATTAAAAACAAATCCTTTGCCGGTAAGTCCGTCTGTGTAATCAACTGTTGTACCCGTAAGATATAAGATGCTTTTCCAGTCTACGGCAACTTTTACATCATCAAACATCAATACCTTATCATTATCTTTCAATTCTGCATCAAAACCGAGCGTGTAGCTTAACCCTGAGCATCCGCCGCCCTTAACCCCTATCCTTAAAACATAGTCAGCAGGGATGGAGTTCTCAGCCATGATCTTTTTAACTTCGCCAATGGCTTTTTCAGTCAAGGCGATACCGTCTGTAACTTCAGGTTTTGTGAGTGCCGGTGTTACTATTTCTTTTGTTTCTGACATAATTATTTATATTTAATTGTTAAACGCTGCTCTGAATTTTAAATTATATTTATTGAGATAATGCAAAGATTACCCGCTTTGTCGGTATTTCTGTATTCATATATTCAGTTGATTCTGCGAAATTAGCTTATTTAAAGAAAAAATTCATTCCTAAATTAATTCCCCAATATGCAACCCGCCTGTCGGATGTAAGTCCGTTAGCAGTACTTTTTTTATCCCTGAATGCTATAGTTCTATAGGTAGTTACAGTATTATCTTCGGTTTGTTTTCCCCAGGCGTTATCGTAAGTATAGCTGTAACCAGTAAAAAGATCTATTGTATTTTTTACCCTGAAATAAAGTTTAAAACCAGCTGTATAACCGTATCTGGGAGTGACCTTAAAAAAATCAAGTCCGGCTTTATGGTAAGACTCACCGCCCATAAAATTCATTCTCATAAGTCCGTAAACAGCGGGATAAACTGCAGAATTATGTCCCAGAAGATTTACTTCTGAACCAATACCAATAGAAAATGTCTGTATCCTTACTCCGATATCATAATCTGATGGACCCGGGTAAGTCCCCTGAAGAATATTATAACCAAGATTGAACAATGCTTTAACACGGCCCTGCTTCATCAGGCTGTATTTCATGTATGTCTGAACTCCATACCCTGTATTCGTGCCAAAATTATCTGATACAATAAGCCTTTTCCCGTCTATGAATAACTGGTCTTCGGTTGCATTGATAGTAACATTATCACCGTAAGCTTCAAGCAGCGGTCTAGAATATCCCAGACTGAAACTCAGTTCAATTTTACTGTAATTATCTTTTGAATCCTTTATTTTTTTTGTTTGTGAAAAAGCAGTGAAAACAAACGCCGCGGAAAAAAGAATAATAATTATTTTATACTTCAGCATACTCGCCCTTCTTTTGTTTATTCCCGTTATTTGAAGGGGAAATTGACCTGAGGTAAGTTACTTTTTCAGATATTTTTTTTATAACATATTCTATTTCTTCCAGGGTGTTAAATCTTCCGATACCAAATCTTATGGTTGAGCGCATGAGGCCTTTATCAAGTCCGATAGCACTGAGTACGTGGGATGGTTCAACCGCTTCTGATGAACATGCGCTGCCTGTTGAGACAGCAACTTCCTTCATTGAAATCATCAGTGAATCCGCGTCAATTCCTTCAATGCTTATGTTCAGATTGCCGGGTATCCTTTTAACGGTGTCACCATTAACTCTAACGCCTTTTACGGCGGAAATAATTCCATGATAAAGCCTGTCACGCAGAAGCGATATACGAATAGCTTCATTTTCAAGCTCTTTTGCCGCAATATCACAAGCTTTGCCAAGTCCAACTATGCCGGGCACATTAAGTGTACCTGCCCTGAGTCCTTTTTCCTGGGCTCCGCCATCTATCTGCGGGGCAATCCTCACACGCGGCAGTTTACCTGTTTTATACAGTGCGCCAACACCTTTGGGTCCGTACATTTTGTGTGATGAAAAACTCATCATATCAATACCAAGCTTCGAAAGGTCAATAGGTATTTTTCCGACTGCCTGTGTAGCATCGGTATGGAACAATATTTTTTTAGACTTACATATTTTTGCGATCTCTTTGATTGGCTGAATGGTACCTATTTCATTGTTAACATACATCACTGAAACCAGTATCGTTTTGTCGGTAATTGCATCAGCAATATCTTTCGGGTCAACTATACCGCTTTCATTCACTTTAACATAGGTAACATCAAATCCTTTGCGCTCAAGATTCTTGCAGGAGTCTAATACCGCTTCATGCTCAATTACAGTAGTAATAATATGATTACCCTTTGCCGAATGCGTTTCAGCAGTGCCTTTAATTGCAAGGTTAACTGATTCAGTTGCACCGCTTGTGAAAATAATATCACGGGGTTCACACTTAAGCAGTCTTGCAATAAGTTTCCTTGCCAGGTCAACTGATGCTTCAGCCTTCCAGCCGAACTCATGCGATTTACTGGATGCATTGCCGTAATTTTCCGTGAAATAAGGAAGCATAGCTTCCAGCACCAGCGGATCAACCCTGGTTGTTGAATGATTATCGAGATATACCGGGAAACTTATCATCTATAATTTTTTCAGACTATTTCTGCGAGTGTTGTTGAATTAAAATAACTGTTTATCTGGCGCTGTATTTTCTTTAACGGACTGCTTAAGATACAGGTTTCATATATCGAACAGGCTTCGGAATCTTCATGTTTTCCGCAATCAAGTATATAACTTTCGCCTTCAATTGCGTTGAAGATCTGCGCAAGAGTAAGCTCTTTGGGATCCTTAAGCAGCTTATAGCCGCCGTGAGTACCCTGAACAGAGTCCAATATTTCGTGCTTCTTTAATTTCTGCAGTATTTTTGAAAGCAGGTCATACGGAATTTTGTACTTATCTGCAATTTCTTTTGCAGATGAAGTGCAGCCCTCACCCGGCGTTGCCATGTGTTTTACCGCTATGAGTCCGTATTCTACTTTTTTAGAGAGTTTAAACATTTTAGAGACCTTATACCCGCGAAAGCGGGTATCTCAATTTTAAATTTTTTGTGAAAGTTTTGAATATTGTATATTTTACAATGCAAAAATCAACTGCTATAGCAGATAGAGTTCCCCGCCTGCCTGCCTGAACTGCCGTTACGGCAGGCGGGCGCGGGGAAACTTTATATCCTTACCAATCTCGCGGCAAATGAGCCATCGATGTTATGCCTGTGGGGGAAGGTTTCTATGCAGCCTTCGGCGTTCACAAGCTCTGATTTTACATACTGCGAAGCGTTATCAATTTTAAAATCCGGATTCTTTTCGAGGAAGTCCTTAACAACATCCATGTTCTCTTCCTGCTCGGTTGAGCATGTGCTGTAGACAATAACTCCCCCCGGTTTAAGATATTTCACCGCGCTGTTCAGCAGGTTCTTCTGAATTTCAGTAAGCGCAAGTATATCTTCAAATTCTCGTTTCCATCTTATTTCCGGTTTTTTGGATAGCACTCCAAGTCCTGAACACGGTGCATCAAGCAGAATTTTATCGAACTTAAGGTCCTTCACTCTTTCATCCTTCAGATCCGCTGCATCATCCTGTATGAACTCAATATTTGTTATGCCAAGACGCTCAGCATTCTGCTTCATCATCTTAATTTTCGCGTCGAATTTATCAACGGAATATACTTTTCCTTTACCGCCTATAAGCTGGGCAATGTGGGTAGATTTACCTCCCGGTGCCGCGCACATATCGAGTATCATGTCATTTTCGGTTGGCTTAAGCAGCACTGCCGGCAAGCCGGCGGATTCATCCTGCACAGTATATTTGCCGTCTTTAAAATCTTCATCAAGATATATTTTTGACATTAACCTTAGCGTTACAAAATAATCAATGTAACGGCAGGTCCTGTAAACAATGCTTCTTTCATCAAAACGTTTGAATACTTCTTCTTTGGTGGATTTAAGTGTGTTCACACGCAGTGTCAGAATAGGTCGTTTGTTATTTGATTCTGCAAGCAGAGCCGCATCATCAAAACCAAAACGAGCGATCCACCTTCTTATCATCCAGTTTGGGTGCGACTGCATTATACCCAGATACTTTATCTCATCAATTTCACGGGTTGGATAAACAAGGTCGTTCTTCGTTCTGATTATAGTACGCAGCAGACCGTTAACAACATCAGCGTGTTTTTGAGTGCTGATGCGTTTTACAAATTCAACCGCTTCGTTGACTGCGGCAAAATCCGGTATTTTATTCAGGAATAATATTTGGTATAAAGCTACGCGTAGTGTATTCTTGATCTCAGGTGTGCATTTTTCCCAGTTGCCGCGGTAGAAACCGTTTAAGAACCAGTCAAGCCTGCGCATCCAGCGGATAACGCCGTGGCAGATTTCGTTAAGCAATGATTTATCGTAATCATTTAACTGGTCGGTGCGAATTTCAAAATCGATAAGCTTATCGAGATACGCGTCGGTACGCTCAACCCTTGTGAGAATTTTTACGGCAAGGCTTCTTGCATCGGAATAAATCGTATCGCCTTTGGGACGCTCGCGTTTATTCTGGTAATTGCGGTTATCGCCGGACTTGTTGGCCGGCTTATCGGAATACGATTTATCACCATTTTTATTAAATGGCGGTTTACTGTTGGGTTTGCTGCCGCTATTAGCTGAATCATTTTGATTTGATTCCGGTTGCTGCACAGCAGGCTGTTCTTCAGCGGTTAGCTCTGCTTCTTTTTGTTTTACTTCCTTTTGAAGTACTTCAGGTTCTTGTGGATCTGTAACCTTAGAATCTTTAGTTTCAGTTACAGTTTCATTCAATACAGGTGCTTTCGTTTCTTCCGGTACCAAATTATTCACATTTTCGCCTGAATTTTC
>JAUQWQ010000021.1 GCA_030835085.1 Ignavibacteria bacterium | reverse complement strand
TGTCGAAAACGTCAGGGTTTATGCGCGTGTTAACCCTGAGCAGAAATTAAGGATAATTAATGCTCTTCAGTCAAAGCATCACTTTGTTGCCATGACAGGTGACGGCGTTAATGACGCGCCCGCATTAAAGAACGCCGATATCGGGATTGCAATGGGCATTAACGGCACAGAAGTATCACGTGAAGCTTCAGACATGATTCTGCTTGATGATAATTTTGCTACTATTATAAAGGCGGTAAGACTGGGCAGAACTATATACAACAATATTCTAAAGTTCATCAATTATATATTGTCAGGCAATACCGGTGAAATTCTTGCGATCCTGCTTGCCCCGTTTTTTGGATTACCTATCCCGTTATTGGCAATACATATACTGTGGATAAATCTCGTTTCCGACGGTTTGCCAGGGCTTGCCCTTGCATATGAAAAACCTGAACCTAACATTATGAAGATCCCGCCCCGTGACCCAAAGGAAAATATTTTTTCAGCCAGAACTGCATTCAGAATTTTGCGGATAGGTCTTTTGTTGGGTTTAGTTACTGTTGGCACAGAAGCATGGGCTATAAATAACAATATGGCTCATTGGCAAACTATGGCCTTTACAGTTTTATGTTTCAGTCAAATGGGACTTGCTATGGCATTCAGGTCAAAGTTTTCTGTGTTTTCCGCAGGTGTGTTTACCAATTGGCGGATGGTTGGAGCAATTTCCGGGACATTTATACTGCAATTAATGCTTATATATGTTCCGCAGCTTAACATAGTTTTTAAAACCCAGCCATTAAGCCTGAAAGAACTATTGATAACAATTGCTGTCTCAAGCATTGTTTTCTGGGCGGTTGAAGCGGAAAAATTCATACTGAATATGAAATACTTCAACAAATAAAAACTATTTCATATCGCAGATCTGGACGATCCTTTAAGTATTATCTAAAAACATAAAAAAGTATTCCCGCATACATCAAACAAAACAGCGGCAGCGATGTAATTGTGAGAGATTTGAAATAAAGCCTTAAATGCTCAGCAGGATCCCCGGGTTCTGCATGATCATTTTTATACCTGTAAAGATAATACCCTGATACCGCATACATTACTGCGGCGATATTGATTAATACAAAATAGGTTAATTGAGTTGTTCCTGTAAAGGAGCCTGATATCAGCATCGGGTCAACGCCCTGTGTGCGTTTTACTATAAAGATCAGGAATGATGAGAAAAACAAAGCGATTGCCTGAAAAAAATTTTCAATAACAAGTAGTTTTATTAATTTGGATACAGGCCATTTTTCATGTGCCGGTCTATCCAAAGTACCGAAATTTATTGAATGAGTGCTCATTGTAATGTTTATATATTACAAAAATAACTCATAAAATTAAAAATTATCCTGTTATTTAAAATCCAACTGGCGCAGGCTGAATTGACCAAAGCTTTTTACCGGTTTCAGCGTCAAATGCCATAACGCCATCACCTTTCAGTTTAAGCAAAACCATATTTCCTGATGCGGTAACCGAAATTTTATCTTTTGTGGAAAAAAAGCTCTGGCTGCTGTTCTGCTCTTCATCAATTTTCATGTAATCAAACAGTTCATTTTGCTGTACGCTCCATTTTTCTTTTCCGGTTGCTGCATCTATACATGTAAATAATCTGTTCGCTTTTTTCCCTGCCTGGTCAACTGAAACTATAAATATATTATTTTCATCCTGTGCATAAATAATTCCTTCAATATAACTGATATCAGATACTTTTTCTGAAGTTGCGTTATAATGCTTCAGCATATTCGGGCGGTCAGAGTAGCTCATCAATGTTGAAGCCTGTGATAAGATAAATTTTTTCGGCGCTGTTATTCTGTAAAGCTGCCTTCTGGAATCGTTGTTCTCGTTTGCCATTGCGTATATAAATGATTCACCAACAACGGAATTTTCTATAGTTGCCCTGAGCTCTTTATCATTTTTAAATATCTTTAACATATCAATACTAAAGGTAATGTCTTTTCTGCCGTCTTTTGTTTCAAATTTAACAATTCTTTCATCAGGTCTGTAACTCAATTCTA
>JAUQWQ010000173.1 GCA_030835085.1 Ignavibacteria bacterium | reverse complement strand
TCATTGCAGATACGAATATCAGATCCGTACCGCCAAGCAGGGACCTCTTTGAAGGCTGGAATCTTATCGGGGTCGTTGCAAGTAAGCAGGAGCAGAATAGAGAACTGGACGCAGGCCTGCTTTTCCAGCCCCTCCAGGCAGGTGGAAAACCGCTGTATTCATACCTGATATCCTATAAGAATCCCCACAGGACTTACACTGTCGGCGATGATCTGACAGCTCGTACACCATTGAATAAGGGACAGGGATACTGGCTCTTTATGAATACATTGACCGGTACAAACAAGGACAGCCTGGTTTGGGGAGGAAAGCCATGGCTGCCTAATTAAATAAATAAAGAAAAGGGAATAATATAATCCCTTTTCTAATTTTTTGGTGATACCGAAAATGAAAAAAAATAATCTAAGCTAAACCCCAGGCACCACATAAATCCCTTTTGCAGTTTTAACGATATTGACCTCATTCCCCAGCTCCACGCTCAGAAATTCCGGCCTTTTGATAGTAACCGACTCATAAGTTTCAGGGTCCATGACCTGTATCGTGCTTTCCTCATCCGCAACCAGTACTGCGGGAATTGCATCGAGTCTCCTGCTCAATTTCTTTACGACTATCAGATCATTGAAATTTTCCATGAACCTTTTTCCGGTTTCAAGGTCGAAGGCGCTCACATGCTTTCCACAGTTTTGGATTTTAATAACTTTTTCCCCACTCTTATAATATCCCCCTTCACGAATTCCAAGAGACGAAGAGCGATGCCTCCTGATAATGAGAGCGATCTCTATACAACAGATGATGAACATGTTCGTCGTGGGTGGAGGAAGTATGCCTGTATCAGTACAAGTTGCTTTTGCGAGTGGTGTAACAGGTGCATTCTTTCTGCGATCATCACAGTGCCTGCAATTATTGTTTCGGCAATGCGGAGGAAGGGGAATATGGGTGGCGGGAATGGTTTATAAAATCTCATCATTTAACTTTTAAACTAATACAAGAGAAAATATATAGTTCCAAAAACAAATTTAAGTAATTATGTCATATGTTAAAATCCAGCGGAGTATTTTTCAGCCAATCGAGGATATGATCAAGATCGGATTATACAGGGATGAGCAGGAAGCCATATCTTCACTTGTTCATGATCAGGCGAAATATAAACTGGAACAATACCATAAAAAAATAGAAAATATGGAAAATAAGTATCATATGGATTTTTCCGATTTCGAAACTAAGATAAAAGCTGCCAGTGAAGAGAATTTTGAAGAATGGGATGACTATATTTTGTGGGAAAGTTATGTCAAAGCATATCAGTACTGGAGTAAACTTGCATGACAGTATCACATATAATTGTGATACTATCCGAATGCGACTTTATTGATAATTTCAAAATACTTGATATCAATATAGAACCACCGGTCCAATCGATAAAAGCCAGAGCATATTTTAAGAATGGTCAAATGCTTCAGATAACAGAAAGTATCGGAGCAGATTTCAGGAGATATTCATATCATCTGCAAGAAGGGGTCAGAATAATCAAGCGATGGGACAATGCCCCACACTGGAAAAATGTTAGGACATATCCGTTCCATGCACATGTTGATGATCAAAAAGAACCAGTAGAATCAAAAGAGATGTTTGTAAGTGATGTTATTGCAGAGATTAAGAGGATTTGTGGTTATTGAACTCGAAATAAATATCAAGGCACAACAAAAATCCCCTTGGCGGTTTTAACGATATTGACTTCATTCCCCGGCTCTGCACTCAGGAATTCCGGCCTTTTGATGGTAACTGACTCATAAGTTTCAGGGTCCATGACCTGTATCGTGCTTCCCTCATCCGCAACCAGTACCGCGGGAACCGCATCCAGTCTCCTGCTTAATTTCTTTACGTCTATCAGGTCATTGAAATTTTCCATGAACCTTTTTCCTGTTTCAAGGTCGAGGCCGCTCACATGCTTTCCGCAGTTCTGGACTTCAATGACTTTATCCCCAACGCTTATAATATCCCCTTTGACGAATTCAGGAAGCCGAAGGGCGAACGTGATCCGGTAAAGGTCTACGCCGTTCTTCTGTCCCACGAGCTTGGGAAATTCCAGGAATTTTCCTCCGAAAACTTCAATGATCGCCCTGCAAATCTGCTTTCCGAGCTTCATTGAGCCCACATAAAAATCAATGCCTTCTTCAAGATCAAGAGTTTGTGAAATGAATGCAAGCCTGTCGCCCTTTTCCCGTGAGCGTTCTGAAACATCTTTCGCGATCTGTGTGCATTTTTTAAGTTCTTCACTCGTCGGGAGGCGTTTATCCGCGCGTATCTGGACAATGCCCTCAAAATAACCCCCGGATATCCTGCTGCACGTATCGCAGGTCTCCCAGCTGATCCTCATCTCCATATCAAGCGAAGATTCGACCGGTGCATCCTTGATTTTAGCGCTTGCATCTACATGTACCCTGTATCTTGAATAATCAAGAAACTTTGGCGTTATTGTCAATTTCAGGTCATCAGCATCGTTGTCTATTTTTAGTGACTCATTTACACATTCCCGGACGGTCTTTTCCTCATCCTCCCTTGATGACCATCGACCTTTCTTGAACACGGAACCGCAAGTCCGGCATATGCGCGAATAAAGGACTGCGGGGCACTCGATCAGAGTCCTGTTTCCCGTGAAGCATTCCAGGCATATGTTTTCAAAAAAAACATCCGTATCTTTACCGCATTTTGGACAGAATAAAGTTGCCATTATATTTTTCCTAAAGTACTTCTTGTCGCAGCGCTTACGCTGCTTTTGGAATTATTGTTGGGTTTCCATCCCAGCTGCTGCAATTTTTCTATGGAAAGAAGCATTTTTGGCACATCTCCTTTCCAGCCGCGCTTCCCGCCTGTATATGTGAATTTAACATCTTTTAATCCCATTTCTTTAACGATCAACTCGCCAATTCCGGTTGAATTTATTGTATCATTTGAACCGATATTGAATATATTTGCCATTTCATGGCTGTTCTCAACTGCAAATAAAATAGCATCCACACAATCAGAAACATGGATATAAGATTTTCGCTGCTGCCCGTCACCAAGTATCTCAAGAGTTTCCGGATTTTTCCTGAGCTTGTTAATGAAATCTATTATTATCCCGTGTGTTCCCCGCTCGCCCACGATATTTGCAAAACGGAATATCCAGGATCTCATATCAAATGTATGGCAATATGAAGTGATGAGCGCTTCACATGCAAGTTTTGAGGCGCCGTATAATGATATCGGGACAAGAGGCCCGTAATTTTCAGGTGTGGGTATAATTGATGCCTCGCCATATACTGTTGATGTGGATGTAAAAACAATATTTTGCTGCTTATTCATCCTCATCGCTTCAAGCAGGTTATAGGTAACGATGATATTCTGCTCAAGATGGACTTTTGTATTTTGCGCCCCAAGGCGCACATCGGGATTTGCCGCAAGATGATATATGAAATCAGCGCCTTTGATGGCGTGTGTTAGTTTTTCAAGTTCCAGCATATCGAGTTTAACGAATTTGAAATTTTTATCAGGAATATGATGTTCAAGAAACTCCATTTTCCCGGAACTCAGGTTATCAATAACTGTGACTTCATTTCCGCCTGTCAGTAATTTGTCTACTACATGGCTTCCGATGAAACCCGCTCCTCCTGTTACTATTATTTTATGCATTATATTATGACCTCAATTCAATTATGTGCTAAAGTTGGGGTTTGGAAGGATAAATATTTTGGGGGATAGCAAGAAGGTTTCAAATTGTGGGGTGTTTATCCCAGAATAATAATATAATAAACTTTTTGATGGAAGTTCAATTTACATATCTCTGATTGATATAAAATACTACACTATTAATATATAATACTCACAAAAAGTACAAAAGTGAGAAAATATGAATCAAAAAAATGAGTCTACAAATTGCCAAGACAATATTGAACATCTTTTAGAAAGTGTCTGAAAAATAGATATACAAAACAAAATCCGGGCACTTTTTAGTAATCAGCACAACCTGAAATCTTATGCTATAATTTTTGGGAATCATTCTCATGTTTCTGATAATGTCAACGTATTTATATCGCTTAATTGCATCCATATTATGGGAGGTAAGTGAATGTTATTTGTACTATGGTTCAAGTGGAATCCGGAGACTACATCAAAACTCATGGAACTTTGGAAAGAATTTAAATATCCAGATGAAGTGAAATTGATTGGCAGGTATCTCTTGATAGGTAGGCATATCTCTGTTGCAATATTCGATGCCCCAAATGAAGAAGCAATTCTAAAAATAACCTACCCATTCAGAGACATAGGAGTGCCCCATATAGCTCCCGCATTACCGCTTGAAGAAGCACTTGAAATGATGGAGAAGATGTAGTCGTTAAATTTTTATTTTTATTTTTTTGAAATAATATAAAGCTGAAGTGAAATAGTGACTAAAGAATAAAGAGGTGATATTATGTGCTTTGTAGACTCAACAACTTCTAATATAGATATTGCTTCAACCGACTTAGATCCTATTTGCTTTAAATGCCTGGATTGTTCATCCACGTTTAAAGCCATAGGAAAAAGAGTAAAATGTCCTACATGCGAATCGACACGTATACAGAGAGTATGACAAGAAATAACTGGAAAATTAGGTCGAATGCATAAATGGCCGATGTGCATATCTATACCGGGAATGGCCCCCTCACCGTTGAGAAGTGATGAATATTATTGAATTATCAATAATAGCTCTGATACTACGACAAAATCAACTATTTGCACTTATAACTGGATAATAATAACCAATCCTACCAAGACAGATTTTCTTGGGGATTCTGGGCTTTTCAGGTTTTATACTGAATACAATCTGAACTATGAGGGCACAATAGCGGTTAGTGACCACTATCCAGTTTATGCCAGCTTCTGGACCAACAGGGATACGGATTGAATATGATAAAAAAAAAATAAATCCATGTTTATTTTCAGCTTTGTATTTTTCTTTATTGGAAATTTGGCGACAACTTACATTGCTTTGAATAACGGATTATCAGAAAGAGACTTCATAAGAATAATCGGAAGCCCTACTCTGATTGAAATGGTAATAATGAAAGTAATTTTTTTCATAGCCCTGTATTTTTTAATCATGTTCCTTGAAAAAAGAGATAACAATTACCTTTGCGGAGCAATTCTTAGGCTTGTTGCAGGAATGGGAATGACGATTACGTGGTTAAATGCCCTGGCTATTTGGAAGTTCCTGAAGTGATTGGCGCAGTGAGATAATCTCTTTCTGCTGTTCAAGCAATATCGATAAGAACACAGCATCCATCGGGTCAAGGGTAGGCACAACAGTGCATGACGAGGCGTGTTCTCTCGCCTTATTCATCATACTATCAAAAGCAGTTCTATCTTCTCCCCCTCAAAGCCCTCCGAAAATCCGATAGCTGTGCAATTATCTCTTCAAGCAGCACCCGGAAGCTTGGAACAATCCTGCCCATATTAATCACCCACCAAATTCAGTCAAGCTGGTCTGTCCAAAAGGTATCAGATATCTTGAAGTATTTTCCTCACAGGTTATCCTGACGAGCTTTTTCGAGTAATTTATATCAATAATATATCCTTCCTTTGCCAGCTTCTCAATACAAAGCGGTAGATTGAATAATCAGAAACAATAAAAACCATTGGTAAGCGGAGTGAAACTAATCATGAATCTAAACGATTCATAGAAAGTATTTGTTCTCCTCTATTCAATTCCAATATTATTTCTGAGTAATATGTCATCCCGGCGATGTCGGGAGTTTAACATAATACTGCTGAAAAGGTGTTTTGCATGGTAATCCGTTAGTGATCCAGATGCATCTTTCTGCAGGAATGAAAACAAGAGAACTTACTGTGCTTATAGTACCGTGCCTGCAGATGCTGAGATTGTTCGGAGAATGCTCATGGTCCCTCGCAAAAGAAAACATCTCAGAAAGGTCACGTTTCTTCATATGCTCAAGTAGCCAGTTAATACGTTCAAGACGCACCTTGCTTGATTCTACGTCTGGCGGGCTGAGCCCGAAAAGGTCATCATCCGTATAATGGTTCGTGGAGGCTACATACTCTTTCTCTGGATGAAGATCAACACATTTGGCAACTGAGCATTCAAGCACTTGAAGTCCACCTCTGGCATCTGCAAGCAGTGGATTCCCGCCTGTTGTCCTCGATACATTCTGCAAAAACGCAGTAGCATCGATTACATTATCACATGTCTTCAATATGTTTCGGCAAATGAAAGGTTTAGGAAGACCATAATTAGCCTCTTTTGAAGAAACAGTCGTCCCCGAGAATACCAGCCCATCCTCGTTCATTCCCAGCATGCCTACCATGCCTGGCATCGCCAGTAGCAGGACAGTTCGTTCACCAGAAGGAGATATTCTGAAAAGTGTGAGAAACTCACCATATTCAGAGGCAAGGTCAAGGTTCTGAGCAGCCAAAGATTTCCTGCCATCAGTCACGCCCCAGACAGTACAGTAGTGCATCTCCTTCCTGCCAGCAATCCGCGGTATCTCAAACATGCAGTTGAGTGAAAGGATAGACTGGTACTCCATCTTTGCCCCATCTGCTATCCCTCGCACTTCTTCCAAAAGGTCAGGTGAGTATTTTTCTATGTACTCGCCCAACTTTCTGGCTATGTTAAGTGCTGTTTCTATGGATACATCTCTCTGTGCAAGTTTTAAGAGGAATAAATCGTAAAACCTCCTTATCTCGCCTGCCAAAGCTTTTCCATATATTTGCCCAATTTCATAATGGGAACCAGACAGCGATATTAGTTTCATTGATCATCATAACTTATGATAATATTCCTATATAAATATGAGATTTTAGAACTTCCATTTTGAGATTATAATTAATGGTCTTGTCTTGGTAACCACCAACATAATCTTGATTTGCGTTTCTTCCACCCGAGGGAAAAAAATTTTTATAATATTCATTTTCTTAGTATCCTTTCAATTTACTACATGAATTGAAACGGTTTCTAAAAATAAAAGGTGATTAGTATGGGAATAGACAAGACAAGGAGCTGAGAGCATGGAACACGAAGACGAATTGAAGCAGTTAACTCTCCACGCTTTGAAAGAGCTTGGAGAGATTGCCGAGGTCCTGATCAAGCAGGATAGACCAGACCACTGGAAAGATGAACTAAGTGACCTGTGTGGCTTATGCATCAAGCCTCTGTTGGAATTAGCAGGTATGGATTTTGAGGTTGCTTGCAGGATAGGTATGGATCGGAAACTCAAGAAGATGGAACTCAGGGGGATGCACAAGAGTACATCAGAGGCACAGGATGTTATCAAATGACGTGCAGCCATTCTCTTTTTTGAAAAGCTCTGTAAGAAACTCATCCCCACCACAAACCTTTTTCAAGTAGACATCTTTTCCGCCTATATGGCACCGGCAAGCAGGTCTATTGTGCCATATTTACCAGGAAGGAGAGTACAGGGCAGGGTAAATATAAGCGATACTTTGAGCAGTGAGCTTTGCTCAGAGATGTATCGCAATCCAGGTCGGATTGATTACCCGACAGGCAGGGTTGCGATATTTTTACTCCTGCCCTTTGCCCCTGTTTTGGCCCGTGTCAAGTGTAGTTGTATTGGTTCTCAGGTTTAGGATTAAGTGACCATAAGATTAGCATCTTGTTCAGAACCGGTTCAACTGCATCTGGCAACTAAATAGACAGGAGAAAACATATATGAGCAACGATGTGGCCGATATTCAAGCCACTTTAAAGAATATTGGTGTTACTGCAACACCGGAACAGATTCAGAACAAACTTAACGCCCTTGTCAAGTTCAATGTGACCGGCAATGAGGCAAAACGTAATGTTGTGAGAAGCCTTGCGAAAGGCGCAGGCGTTGACCCGGTGGCCGCCTTTAAAGCAGGATCTACCCCAGTGCATATAAGCGAGATAAAGGAAGACGGGAAATGGGTTTCACTAAGAGTTAAAGTGATCCAACTATGGGATTCCACATCTGATAAGATCACCCAGTCAGGTCTTATTGGAGATGAGACTGGCGTGATAAAGTTCACCATCTGGCGGACTTCTGGCGCCCTTCCTCTGGAAGAGGGGAAATCCTATGAGATCAAGAGTGCGGTGACTAACTTCTTCAATGAAAGATACCAGGTCAACCTGAACAAGAACTCTACGGTCGCTCAACTGACTGAAGAAGTTACAGTAACCCAGCAGATAGAAACCTTCACAGGAGTGATCGTTGATGTCCAGACAGGCTCTGGATTAATAAAGAGATGCCCTGAGTGCAATCGCCAGGTCAAGAAAGGCGCATGCGGTGAGCATGGCCAGGTGGAGGGGATTTACGACCTGAGAATCAAAGCCGTCCTTGATAATGGAGTCGAGATAAGAGAGTTGCTATTAGATGCAGAAATGACCCATCAGTTAACAGGCATCAACCTCGAAAAGGCGAAGGATATGGTTCATGCGGCACT
>JAUQWQ010000172.1 GCA_030835085.1 Ignavibacteria bacterium | reverse complement strand
TATAGTCGGAACGCTTGGATACAATTTCTTTTACAATACAGAAGACGGGGGAAGAAACAGGACTAAGTGGAATATCATAAGTCTTGGTGCAGGCGGCGAATATAGTTTTACACCAAAGCAAAAAGAGAGGCTGTTTTTGGGTTATGAGCTGAACTTCAGTATGGTTTTTGGAGGGTGGCAGTCTGACATTACTTACCCTGACGGATATGTTTCAAACATATACACAAAGTTCAGGCCGTCTCCCAGATTTGGGATGACAGCAACTGCGGGTATGGAAATAAGGCTGAGCAAGAAAACTGATCTGGTTGTTATGCTCAAAGGTGCCTGGGTCAATATGCTGCCAAGGCCGAATTATGTTACGACCACGGATTACCATTCATACTTAAATGATTCTGAATACTCTGATGCACTTCAGAATAACGGAAGGAAAGAGATAGTTTTTATTCAGGTTATAACGGGAGTAACACTTCCACTGAAGTATAAATAGACTATAAGTTAGATTTGGGGGATGCTGTTTTAGCAAGATTAAGGTCCCGCAGAAATGCGGGACTTTTTTATTGAATCAAACTTGGATAAATTTGAATAACTAAACACAAAAAAATGCTATACAGAGAATTAAATGATTTTTTAAAAGACTGGGAAGATGAATCAAAAGCAACACTGAAAACATTCGGGAATCTTACAGATGAATCACTGAAGCAAAAAGTCACACCGGCAGGAAGATCACTTGGATTCCTGGGCTGGCACATAACAGAGACTATCGGTGAGATGATGGGAAGGACCGGGTTGAAAGTTTTTACGCCTGACATGGAATCAGGCCACTGGAACGAAAACGATGCCTCAAATCTGGTTGAGTGTTACAAAAATGCTTCAGAATCACTTGTAGAGAAGATGAAAGCGGTCTGGAATAATGAAACGCTGGAACAGGAAGATGATATGTACGGCGAAATGTGGAAAAGGGGGACGACTCTAAGAATACTCATCGAGCACCAGATCCACCACCGCGGGCAAATGACTGTGCTTATGAGACAGGCCGGGCTAAAGGTTCCGGGGATATACGGCCCTTCATACGAAGAGTGGCAGGCATACGGGATGGAACCGCATAAGTAACATCCAAAACTCATCGGATGACTTCAAGTCATCCGATGAGTAGAGTTAAACAAAAATCTCGGCCATCATGCATCTGGCACTGCCGCCACCTATGGTTTCGATGGTATCAATATTAACTTCTACAATTCGGCCGTACTTTTCGAGCATTGTTAATTGATCCTGCTGAAAATGACTCTTTGCCCGTACGGACATTACTATTATTGATTCACCGTCATTGTTCCTTAGATTCAGAATGTTTCCGCAGAAATTTACCATCTGGTCAAATGTGATTGCAATCACTTCGTGCCCTAATTGTTCGAGTGCGTTTAATACATCCGTGCGGTCGGAGCTATTAACGCATTCATCACATATCACAGCAAATCCATCGCCAATACTCATAATTACGTTGGTATGATAAATGGGTGTTCCGCTTCTATCATTAGCATGGAAGAACACTCTTCGGGATTCAGGTATATTCATCATATCG
>JAUQWQ010000171.1 GCA_030835085.1 Ignavibacteria bacterium | reverse complement strand
TCCGGCGAGAGGAAAACCTTCGGTTTTCCGTCATCTTCTACCACCTGTGTAAGATCAAGGTTCGCGCCCTTGATGGCAATTACACATACTACAAATATGTATAACGCCTGGTAGATTATAAATTTTACGTCTTTCTGTTTTCTCATGGTATTTTAGCAGTAATTATTAAACAAAAATAGCCTTTACAGAAGGCTATTCAAATAGAGGGCTATACCTGTTTTTCTAAGTAGAACTACTTAGTGCTAAAATACTGATTTATGCTGAATTGCGTATAAAAGCAGTGCATGCGGACCCTTCAGGCCCAATTTATTGCAGATATTATTTCTATGGTTCTCAATTGTCCTTATACTGCGGAAAAGTTCATCAGCAATCTGCGCGCTGGTCTTATTCTGCGCTATGAGTTTTAAAATCTCCTTTTCAGCATTTGTTAATTTACCAAGCTCAGTTTGTTTTGGTGCCGTTTTATTTTTTTCGACAAGGTAACCTGATATTGCCGAGCTGATATAATATTCACCCGCCGCAACCCGTTTTATGCAGTCTATCAGATCATTTGCGATACTTTCCTTTAGTACATATGCTTTTATATCAAGCTCTAATGCTTCATCAAAATATTCTTTATCTTTATGAATGGTAAGTATCACAATTTTTACGGGCAGTTTTTCTGATTTCACTTTCCTCGCAACATCAAGTCCGCTTAAACCCGGCATATCAATATCAAGTATCGCAATATCAGGATTCATTTCTTCAATCAGTTTTAATGCATCATCGCCGTTTGCCGCTTCGCCGGTTATTTCAATGCCGTCATCTTCTGATACAATGCTCAATATTCCCTTGCGGAAAATATGATGGTCATCTGCTATAATTAGTTTTATTTTATCTGCCATAAATCATTTTATGGGAACGGTTATCTTAAAATTAGTTCCTTTTCCTTTTTCTGAGCTGAACTCATACACAGCTTTTATCATCCGTAACCGTTCATCAATGTTTATCAGCCCAAAGCCCAGCTTCGCAGGGTCAGTATTTTCAAATCCCACACCATCATCAATTATTTCAGTTACTATAAACATTACGGATTTCCTTACATTAAATGTAACTTTTTTAGCCCCGGAATGTTTCATAATATTATTAACAAGCTCCTGTACTACCCTGAAATACTGCACTTCATTTTCACGGGATAGCAAGTTATCAATATTATCAATTTTGCATGTGAAGCTAATTCCCGAAGCTGAAGATAGGCGTTCTATCATTGCTTCAATTGAAACGGTTAGCCCGAGTCTTTCAATTTGCTTGGGGTAGAGCCTTTGCGATATTCTGCGGACTTCATCAACGGTTTCCATTACCAGCGATGAAGCATCTATTACTTTTTTTGAAGGCTCATGCGAATTCTTTAATTCCTGCTGAAGGAAGATATTTATCGCGCTCAGGTTCTGCCCTATGCTGTCATGAAGTTCACCCGCAATTACTTTCCACTCTGATTCCTGCTGTTCAATAATCTTCTCTTTAAATTCTTCTAGCTCTTTTTTCTTTTTCTTTGAGGCTTCTATGTAGTAGTAAAATAAGGCTCCAAGTACAATAAGCAGCACGGCGCACATGCGCCAGAAGAACCATTGGGTCTGCCAAATTGGCACCGGTGAGCTTTGCACCTGGTAATAGCCATCAATCACCAGAATGGTAAGCAGCATGAACAGTACCCATACGTAACCCGATCTTTTACCCATTAAGCAAAAATAAGGGATTTATTGTTTAATTTAAGTGGAGAATTTTCAATAGAATATTATTCGAATTGTTACGTAATTATACTATGATTATTTTTGCAGAATTATAAAACTTAAGTCAAACTATGAAGGCAGTAATATTAAACGAAAACGGCGGAACAGATAAACTTATTTATACTCAAGAACACCCAACACCGGAGATAAAGCCAAATGAAGTACTGGTAAACATCAAAGCTACATCAGTCAACAGGGCTGATCTCGTCATTCGAGGCGGGTACCCGGGACTTGCGCTGAACTTTCCGCATATTTTAGGCGGCGATATTGCCGGAGTAATTGCAAAAACCGGCAGTGAAGTGAAAGGCTTTAAAGAAGGCGATAGGGTCGCCGCATGGTCAATTGTATCCGAAGCGGATGATGACTGGGCTAGAAAAGGTAAAGCAGGGCAATCAATAAGCTGGCAGTATTTTGGTATGCACCGCAACGGTTCGTATGCTGAGTATTCCGCGGTACCGGCATCATCACTTGTAAAGCTGCCCGATAATGTTTCCTTTGAAGATGCGGCATGCCTGCCTGTTGCGGGTCTGACGGCTTATCACGCAGTTAAAACAATTGGTGATGTACAAAAAGGCGATAAGTTCTTTATCTGGGGCGGCACCAGCGGACTTGGTATAATTGCAATTCAGCTTGCAAAAGCTTTAGGAGCCGAAGTCTTTGCAACAGCCGGATTTCCGCATAAGATCGAATTCCTTAAACAATTGGGGGTTGACCATATCTTCAATCACAGGGATGGTTCAGCAATTGATGATGAAGTTATGGCTTTAACTAATGGATTGGGTATAGATGTCATCCTGGATTACGTCGGACCCGAGGCTTTCCCCAAAAATTTTAAAATGGTTAAAAAAGGCGGTAAGATATTGTTCTGCGGCATATTAACCGGCAGGGAAGCAATGGTATCGCTGCATCAAACATATTTAAGGCATATCAGTCTGCTGGGCCTATACCTTGGCGAAAAGCATGAGCTTGAAAAATTGATAAAACTGGTAAGTGATGGAAAGGTCAAGCCGCACATTGGAGCAACTCTGGAATTGAAAGATGCCGCGAAGGCTCATGAGATGATGGCGAAGGGTGAGGTGATCGGGAAGATAGTTTTAATACCCTGAACGGTGTGATAGAAATAATCTCTTGATATGTCATTGATGAGAAAGATTTCATTTTCTATTGTTAAGATACATTTGAAATAGATCTTTTCCCGAACTGAATGTTTATTGTGTTCTTTTTGTCTTGACACAAAAAGAACCAAAAAAGTCAAGGCTGTTTAAAAATTGTCTAAAATTACTCTCGCTTCGCTGCAAGAAAATAACTCGTTCCGTCGTACCGACGGAACTCAAACAGATTTTCTTGCTTACGCTTGCTCGAGTAATTTTTTTACGCCAATTTTTAAAAGGCCGCTGTAAAAGCAGTTTTTAATTATGAAGTTGCATAAACTTGCTTATTGAACACTCTTTCCCAAACTCCAGTTTGGGAAAGCAAGGGCTGAAACTACATCAATTGACCTTAATCTTCCATCTTGTATCTTATTTCGCGCTGCTCTATGTAATATAATATATCATTTAGGGTTTCTTCGGGGGTTTGCATTGTGTTATCTATTGTAATTCCAAATCCGGGATCGTTTACACCTGTTTTGTAATGATATTTTATTCTTTCAACTTCCCATTCTGTGAGCTCACGGTCACCGCGGTTAGTTAGTGCATGGTCTAATCTTGGATTCAGCGTAAAGAAAAATCTTTGTATATCAAGCGGCAGATTTTTATTGAAGTATTCATATTCATCCCTGCTGAGAGGATAAGTAATGATTACATTCATTTCTTCCTTAATGAAATTCAGAGTAAGACTTAATGCGTTCTTAAGGTTCAACGGAATTGATTCTTCAAGCGGCATCCAGCTTACCATTGCCCGTAAATCGTCAACTTCAATGTGAGAAGTTCGGGGAATTGCTTTAACAAGCAGATTCGCTATGGTTGTTTTACCGGAATTAATTGAGCCGGATAGGAATATTATCATTATTTATCTGCGGAGAGGATAGTTGTGTTACTTGATCCTAAATGCTTAAGCCGGTTTTATCCCAGACTTCTGCTTTTGTCTCGGAAGCCACAATTCGTGCTTTTTCAGCCCCTTTTTTCAGGATATCTTTAACGTAAGCAATATCGTTTTTCAAACGTTCGCGTTCTTCACGGAAGGGTTTGAATGTTTCTATGACCTTTTCAAGCAGCATTTTCTTTGCGTCCCCATAGCCCATTCCCCCGGCGCGGTATTTTTCTGCCAGTGTGGATTTTTCTTCAGCATTTGCGAAGTATGAATACAGCTTGAAAATGGTATCATTATCAGGATCCTTTGGGCTTTCAACAGGTGTTGAATCCGTTACAATACCCAATATCTGTTTCTTCAAAGCTTTATCTGATGCAAAGATCTCAATAGTATTGCCGTAACTTTTGCTCATCTTCTGCCCGTCGGTACCAATAACAACTGCGACTTCTTCTGGTATATACGCTGTGGGCAATTTGAACACTTCACCATAAGTACGGTTGAATTTTCCTGCCAAGTCACGGGCAATTTCAACATGCTGCTTCTGGTCTTTGCCAACAGGAACAATATCAGGTTTATAAATAAGTATATCAACAGCCATGAGTACCGGATATGTAAAGAGTCCTGCGTTAATTTCTTTTATTCCTTTTGCAACAGCATCTTTATATGCGTGCGCCAGCTCAAGCATCGGCATAGGAGTTAAACAGCTGAGTATCCAGGTAAGTTCGGCATGTTCAGGCACATCACTTTGTCTGAAGAACACCGCTTTGTTGGGGTCAAGCCCTAAAGCGAGGTAATCCATTGCAAGATCAAGTATCAGTTCCTGAAGCTCTGCTTTGTTTTTAACTGTGGTTAACGAGTGCAGGTCAGCAATAAAAATATAATTCTCACGGTCATCCTGCATGTTAACATGCCCCTGCATTGCGCCGAGGTAATTGCCAATATGCACCTTACCTGTGGGCTTTACGCCTGAGAGTATTCTTTTCTTCTGTGATGTAGATTGTGAGGGTGAAGCCATTATTCAAACTTCTTTTGTGCGAGAACTATGGCGCCGACAATTGCTGCAAGCAGTACGAATGAAACAAGCTCAAACGGGAATGAATATGTGGTGTAAAGCTCTTTGCCTACCGATTGAATTGTACCCATTATTTCGGCGTTTGGATTCATTGTTTTGTACTTCCCGAAGAATGCGAAAAACGCTGTAATACCAAGAGAAGCAAACAGCATTAATCCGAGAATTATTGCCGATATCTTTTTGTATGAAAAGGTCTCCAAAAGTTTTTTCTCGCCGCTTAGGTTAAGTAACATAATTACAAAAAGGAAGAGCACCATAATAGCTCCTGCGTATACAAGGATCTGAATTATTGCCACGAATTGTGAGCGCAGCATGAGGTACACGCCTGAAATCGCAAAGAAATTAACAATTAAATATAAAGCGCTGGTTATGGGGCTGCGCCTGGTTATCATCATGATTGCCGAACCCAGTGCCAGGATGGCAAATGAAAGTGTTATTATATTTTCAGCATTCCAGATCATTGTAGTAGTAAAAAAAATGTGAAGCAAGTGCCCGGAGCCGGAATCGAACCGGCACTGAGATATTATCCCAACAGGATTTTAAGTCCTGCGCGTCTACCAGTTCCGCCATCCGGGCAATATTTCAAAGAATTTCAGCCGTTTTAGTGCTATTTAGCTGAATTTTTGCGGTTATAGAACACATAAATAATAATTTTTTCCAATTAAATCTAACCTAAAATTCGGTAGTTTTGGGGATAAATATCACTTTTTCCGGATGAACTTCATTACATCTTCTATCTTTGTTTTGGCAGTCATTTTGAGTATTCTGGATGGTTTGTAGTTGCGGTACACCCAGTTGGATATTATTTTCAGGGTGTCAATTTCATCAAGTTTGAACTTATGATACGCTTTCGAAAAAACAAAATCCTTAAAGAGCGCACCGTGGAAATACAAATAATTTATCTCCTCTTTGATATTTTCCATGTAATCCAAATCGGCTTTGTTAGTTTCATTTATTGTGAATGTTTTTGCCGCCTTACCGTTTACCATCAAAAATATTTCATACGCATTTTCATCATTATCATTTCTGCACTTTATGATGTAATTCTGCAGTTCGACAATTGAATTTGTGAGCTCAATATTCAGCATCACTTTCTTCAGGTCGTTAATATTATCTCTTATGTGCGAAGCGTGTTCAAAGTTCATTTCTTCAGCGGCAATTTCCATTTCTCGCTCAAGGAATCTGACTGCCCCTTCTTCGGAATCCGAGAGCAGGAATTTATCAACCCGTTTAACTTCCCGGTGATACTCAGGTACCGAAGATGTAAAGTTACACGGAGCGCCGCACTGACCGATTTCATGGTAGAGACATGTACTGTGAGATTTGGCAGGTTTCAGATTTATATCATCACACTTGCGCAGTTTATAAAGCTTGTTAATTCTTTCAATCAGGTTATTTACTGTAAATGAGCTTGCGAAGGGTCCATAATACTTTGCGCCATCGGGCAGAATTTCATACACCTTGTATATTTTTGGGAAAGTCCGTTGAACATCTATTTTAATAAAAGGGAATTTGCGGTATGATTTTATTGCTGAATTAAACCTTGGCTTGTGCGTTTTTATCATTCGGCTTTCTGCCAAAAGAGCTGAAAGCTCTGAGCCTGTGCATTCCCATTCAACCTTATGAACATACCGCACAAGTTTTTTTATTTTACTTGTGTGAGATACGTTATGATAAAAGTACGAACCTAGCCGCTCTTTTAAATTCTTTGCTTTGCCAATGTATATTATTTCATCTTTTTTATTCAGCATGAAATAAATGCCGGGCTGCTTAGGTACCTCTTTCAGATCAACCTTTATTTTTCTGAACCGTGGTGTGGTCTTTGTCTCATCATATATCTTCCTGTATTGGAATCCGAGCACATCATCAACGGTTTCAAATTCAAATTCATTTACAAGCTGCTCAATGAATATCGAGAGTATCTGAGCAGTTGCGCGTGCATCATCAATAGCGCGGTGTTTACGTTTTGCGTGAATGCCGAAGTGGCGCTTAAGGGAGTCCAGTGATTTTGAGGGCAGTGCGCGGCTCAGCCTGCGCGCAAGCCTGGCGGTGCAAAGTGCGGGGTAGTCCAGTTTGTTATATCCCGCCCTAAGGAGCGAGGCATTCAGAAAGCTGTAATCAAACCTTACATTATGGCCGCCAAGCACAGGGAAGACTGTATCACCGCCTTTGATGAAATCAAGTATACTCTGCGCAAGTTCTTCAAATGCCGGCTTTTTGTGCACCATTTCATTTGTTATTCCTGTAAGTTGCGTAATGTATGGCGGAACGAATTCACCCGGATTCATAAGCGTTTCGTACTCATCAATTATTTCTCCGCCCCGCATTTTGACTATTCCAATTTCAGTCATGCGGTTGCTCTCAGCACTCAGACCTGTGGTTTCAACATCAAACACTGTGAAAACAGTATCATGCAGTGATACGGTGTTATCCGTGGTGATAAGCGGTATGTTTATTTTCGTCTTCAAATTAAATCAGATGCAAATTAATTAAATTAAACATAACTTTGTAAACCAATAATGAGACAATTCAACTTAAAAAAGCTTAACCACTAATTTCACGAATGTACACGAATTTATATGGGGCTTACTTCAAGTATCTATTTAGTACTTTGATTGCAGAAGTCAGAAAGATGATTAATTAACTATGGATAATACACAGGAATTCTGGCAGAAACGCTGGCTTGAAAGCAAAACCGGGTGGGATATCGGCTATGCGGCTCCGCCTATAACTGATTTTATTGATACACTTACGGATAAAATCGTTAAAATACTCATACCGGGAGCAGGTAATGCCTATGAAGCTGAATACCTGCACAAAAACGGATTCAAGAATGTTTACGTAATGGATATTGCCCTCAAACCGCTTGAGAATTTTAAGGGGCGGGTAAAGGATTTCCCCGTGGAGCATTTGCTGAATGAAGATTTCTTTGAGCATACGGGTCAATATGATCTGATAATTGAACAGACATTTTTTATTGCAATTAACCCGGCTTTGCGGGGCAAGTATGCACTTAAAATGCGTGAGCTGCTTAAGCCCGGCGGGCATTTAGCAGGTTTATTGATATTTAAAAATGAACCCTCACCGGGCGGACCGCCCTATGTTGATACAAAGGAAGAATACTTAAAGCATTTTGAAGGAGTGTTCAATATTCAGAAATTTGATATAGCGCAGAATTCCATTAAGCCAAGAGCAGGGTGGGAAGTATTTATTGATATGGTGAAGTGATTATTTAACCAATAAGTGTACAAAGAGTATCCTGGATGCTCTAATCATAAAACAAACCCCAGTCATCTTTGATGTCGTTCTCTTTATCAAAGGATTTAACCCATTCAACAAATAATATCCTGAAGTTCTCTATTTCATCCCTCAATAATTTCAGATACTCAGGTTTTGAAAGCTTTTCTGCTTTGCAGAAGGATGTTTGCGTCAGCAGTTCTCGGGCGTGTATCTTTATTAAGACTGCATTTTCCATTCTGAGCGTGTACAGGTCAGCAGCTTCAGCACCCGCAATTTTGGGTCCTAACATATACGCATTCAACAGCATCTGGTCTTTCATCATCAGCGTATCATCTTCCTCGTTAATTGTCTCCGCAAGAGACGTTGTCAGTTTCCTTATATTAACCGCGCTTTTGTAAAGCGGCATTTCCTTCAGGCGTTTGCGCTCATTTTTAATTTCTTCCTCTGCTTCTTTGTAATCTTCATCATCCATTTCATTAATATATTCTTCGGGATCAAATCCTTCTTCGGGGTTTTCATCCTCATCGTCATCTTCAAACGGATCTTTGGGGTCAATTGCCATAAAAATGATTTATTATATTTTTAAAATGAACTGTAAGCCAGAAAGTATATCAAAGTCAGATATATCCACGTTATAGCAAAAACTACATGCATAACTGTTTCAAAGGTTTTGCCCTTCCACAGCTCCTTTGAGTAAACAAAGAATTGAAACACCAGCCTTATGAACCAGAATATGGCAAAACCAAGTGATATTACCCTGCCAAATGGAGTAGTGATAAGTTCATTGGAATAAAACAGGCTCAGCACTCCCATCATAAATACGGTGAGCGCGATAAAGAAAGTATGTACTACCATCATCTGCTTATTTATCAGGCTTAGTCCGGCAAGTTCTTTCTTCCAGCTGAATCGCCTTGGGAACGCTATGTGTACGATTCCCAGAATGATAAGTATTATTCCCGCGATTTTTAAATATATTTCCATTCAGTAAACTTATTAAGCTAAGTTATAAATATTCAGAAATGGTGTAAGCTTTTTTGTATCAAGCAGCTTTAAACCTGCGGAGCTAAAATTCTCATTCCAGGTTTTTGGAGAGTGAAAATGCATAAACCCAATATTGAATGCCACAAAATTAGCAATATCTCTTTGGTGTTCAACAATAATTATTCTGCCGTTAGGCGTGAGTGATCCTTTCAACAGCCTGAAAAAATCTGTACGTTCACGGTTATTTCTTATTTCATGAACGGCAAGAATGAGGAAAATTATATCATAATATCCCTGTTCCAGTTCAATTTTGCCTGTATCCAGCAGCCGGGTTCCCGGATAAGAGGGGTACGCGCTCCGGGCACGCTCAATTGAAATTTCTGTGTGCTTATTGGGATCGTAAAAATCAAACACATTAAGCACGGAATCAGGAAACTTTTTCTGAAGTAATGCGCTTGTTTCATCAAATCCTGCGTTGATGTTAGCTATGTGTTTTGGTACCGGGATATCAAAGCCCTCAATCCAATCCAGAGTGTAGAGGTTCGATCTGTCATAAATATACCAGGAAGCTGCAAGGGAGATCATTATACTTAAAGCAGCTAAAGCTGCTGCTGCGAAATGCAGCCACGATACCGGACCCGAAAAATACCAGCCAGCATACGCCACAAACAATACGATCGGAATTGCCATAAGGTAAAAATGCCAGTTGAAACGGATTATGTTCAGCACGCCCTGAAATGGTTTTCTCTTCATCCGTTCCACAACTCTTTCCGCCCTTTTTTCCAGTGGTAGGGTACGTTTTCAACCATAAATGCATTGGCAAGCACAACACCTTTTAGCTTCTTATCCTGAATAAAACCAATTTTATCTTTTAAAACCTCAACTGGTTTCGGAGTCCAGTTCTGTCTTACACCTTCAATTATCAAAACCTCTTTGGTTTTATCGTTATATGTAAATGTAAACGGCAATGGACCAGCATACCTTCTTGCTTCAACCCAGTTGCTAAATGGTGTGTTTTCGGGAAGATCGATATTTTCATCCGCCGTTCTGACCGATATATCCAGCTTTGAGCTTACCGAAAAGACAGAAACAATGTTACGATCGCGGGTGAATTTGATATCAGCGGTAGTGTAATTGTAGTGAGTGAAAATATTTCCCCAAAATTCCATTTTCTTTTTGTTGGTTTGTGATTTAAGGATGTATAAGCCACGCATTTTTTTACCTTTGATGTTCGTAAAAGTTACAAATACCCTGTAGCCTACAAGTATAAAATCATTGCCGGTGAATTTTGGAAAGCCCTTCGGGCGGAGTTTTTTCGTCTTAACCAGCGCAACTGCTAAAAATGCCCATTTGTCATTAAATGTATCTAGCTCAAGGCATTCCGGAATCAACTTTTCGAGCTCAGCTTTAGGCATAGCATAAGTGAGAACAAGTGAGTTCTCGAAAAATGTTTCAACGGTAAATGGATGGTCCTTTAATGTGAACATCAGGCAGCCTTCGGCTTAATTATAAATTCATTTATATATACAACGCTTACAAACACCAATGCAATTATTATGTTCATTCTGCCAAAAAGCAGCAGATCGGGGACAAAAATAAATTCTAAAATATTCATTGTTGTAACAATTACAATTTGCAAAATGGCAGCAAGGCGTGAGAATTTCTTGCTTATCACCCACATAAACATACAAATTTCCAGAACACCAATTACCTTTACGGCAATAAAAGAAATTTCACTTCCCAGTATCCTTGCTACAATTTGCTGATGTCTTGGAACGAATCCCAGAACCTTTGCGTACAAGCCGTTTATCAGCCATACAAGAGATATAAGGATAGTGAGGACTCTATGGATGGATGGTCTTTGCAATGTGTTATTTATAATTCTTCAATACGCCTTCGGCAAGTTCAATAACACGTGTCCTTAATTCTGGAGGCTCAATTACCTTTACGCCTTCGCCGCGGGTGACAATCCACCCGGCAATTTCATCAAGTGAATTCACCGTTGCTGTATATTCAATTGAGCCGTCAGGCATTGTTGTAAATGTTTCAGAATCGAGCAATTGTTTGGGTTTAAGTCTATCTGCCCAGTAGGATGAGAATGAGAGCTTGATCTTAAATGTATCTTCACCCAGCCAGCTGCGGAATGAATATTTAAACACATCTTCAATTTTTTCTTTTGATACAGGCTTAAATGTTCTTGGCGATGCTTTTGCATGCATTATCTTATTCATAAGGAATTGTTTTATCCTTCCTTCATTCAGCGTTAAGAGCCGCCAGTAATTATCAGTCTGGAAAATAAGCAGCGGTGAAATTTCCAGTGAGCGCTCATATACATCGGCGTCCTTTTCATAATCAATTACAGCCATAGTGTTTGTATCAATACACATCTGCAAAACTACCATGTTTGCAAGCGCTTCTTCCTTCAGGCGGGTAACAAGCAGCGCGGTTGATTTTTCCACAAAACTCCCTGAGGAAATCAGTGCGGAATATTGTTTGATAAGTTCACGTACCTTTTCAGCAGAAGGCTTTTTATCAATTATTACTCCTTTGCCCTTTGCTGAGTGAATCAGTATTCCGGAAGTACGGAGATCATTCAGATCACGTTTGATTGTAAGCTCTTCCACTCCGAACAGTTGGGCAAAATCACTTAGTGACATGCCCTCGTAATTTTTGCCCAGGCACAGCCCCAAAATTTCGATTTGGCGCTTGAATTTTATTTTAAAGTCCAGCATAAGCCGTAAAATAGGAGCAATTTTATGCTAATTCACGGGTTAATTTTGTACATAACAATAATTCAATATTATTACGCTTCAAATAATGGAATATTCCTTTAGTAAGACATTTCACTTCTCATTTAAGTAATGAAACCACCCCTCAAACTATTTCCTAACGGAAATAGTTTTCTTCCCCTCCTTAATTAAGGAGGGGAGCCATTCCTATTTTTTGTTAAAAATCTCACAAAAACGCAATAAATAAGGGGAACATTAACATTTACAAAAAAGTATCATTCAATGATACACATAGAGGGTTTTTGGGGAATATATTTGTAGAGTAATTAAGAAAGGAGAAATAAAATGGTATCATTAAAGAATTTTGTAGAGGATCTAAGGGAAGAAAGACGCGAGCAAAAAGACCGCGGACTTATGGCGTTAACTCTGGGACTCATGGTATTTTTCCTGGTGCTCAGCATATGGGCAGCGTAAAACGAATCTTAATTAAATAAAAAGAAATAAGGAGCAACTAAAATGAATAATATAATAAACTCAAATAAAGTAATAAGGATCAACCAGTCAGATGTACTTGCGGCTAATATCTGCAAAAACGTAATTAAGGAGCTCATACTGCGCTCAGATAAATACAACGTATCACCCGTTAAATTCAATACACTTGTGAAAGCGTATTATACACTCGAAAGCTTTCCTGTAAAAAAGATAACAGGTTATATTGATATATCGGCAAATACTCATCTGCCGGGCGGCTCGCTTGATTACAGCTCATTTACAATTGGCGAGGATTATTTTGAGGTTTACACCGGATTTGTAAGCTACGAAGGCGGCGAGTGCGATGACAGTTCATGGGAAAAAATTTATTCATCCAAAGATGAAACGCACAGAGCAAGTTTTGTAAAGGCTATGGAGTGCTGGGCAGAGAGCTTCCTGCTCCATCTTGATGAAAACCCGGCAAGATCACTGCTTATCATTGACCGCTCACAGCTTGAAGGTGACCAGTCAGTTCACGCGGAAATAATACCTGATCCCGTTGTTGTTACACCTGAGTATGCTAAGTATGGCAGGGCTGATTACGAAGAAGTACCGTTTTAGTCCAACAAGTTATTTAAAAAGATTTGTTACACCATCCTTACAGATTAATCAGGAAGGACAGTCACCCGCAGGCTGTCCTTTTTTATATGTTCGGGATAAGTAAATTGGCAAAGATAAAAAAACAGGGCAGCGGTAAACTGCCCTTAAATGGAGGTAAATATATTTGTGAAGCTCAATTTCTGTTAGTAACTACTTTGCAGCTTTATCCATGTAGCTTTTCAGTGTGCTGTCCAGTGCAGGTTTCTGGCTTACAGCTGTCTGCCAGTCTTTTAGCGCGGCTGCTTTATCCATAGAATTGAAGAATGAAAATCCCCTATTTACATATGCATCAGTCAGATTGGGGTCAAGCTCAATAGCCTTTGTGTAATCATTTATTGCCTGCGGATACTGCCTAAGGTTAGAGAATGCGAATCCGCGCGCATTATAATTAAGTGCAGCAGTTGAACCGAGCTTTATTGCTTTATCAAAATCTTCCAGCGCAAACTGGTACTGGGCTGTATTTAAAAAAACATAACCCCTGTTAATGTATGCATCTACAAGAGTAGAATCGGTTTGAATTGCCTTATCGTAATCAGGCAAAGCGTCAAACAGTCTTTTCATGTTTGCATATGCGTAACCGCGTGTATTATAATACACGGCGCGTTTCGGGTTAAGCTCAATAGCTTTGGTAAAATCACTTACCACATTTTCAAATTTGTTCAGGCTTAAGTAAGAGAATCCCCGGTTAGAATACGCATCTTCATACTTTGGGTTTAGTTCAAGCGCCCGGGAATAATCTTTAACAGCCTGAATGTAATCTTTCAGCAGTGCGTAAACATAACCGCGCCTGTTTACATATATTGCGCTTTTGGGATCTTTTTCAACAGCTTTTTCGTAATCCTCCATCGCTTTGCCGTATTCATTCATTGTAATATAAATATAACCCCGCGCGTCGTAAAATCTTGCTGAATCAGGTGCAATATCAATTGCTTCTGTTAAGTCCTCAATTCCATTTGGCAGGTTATTTCTTGAAACATTCAATACTCCGCGGTGATACCAGGCTGTTTGGTTTTTCTTATCCATCTCAATAGCCTTGTTGTATTCATTCATCGCGTCATCCAGTTTGCCTTTATTCTGCAGCTCAATACCGGCTTTTAAGTGTTTAGCTGATTCATCAGGGTTTCTTGAGGAGCAGCCAAGGATAAGAGCGGATAATATCAAAACAATAATTAAGTATTTATATAACATATTTAAGTTGAATTTTTGTAATAATTATAGTAAGTTTAGATAATTAAAAAATGATTTGTAATACCGTAAAAAAGTTAGAAATAAGATGAAAAATCACCTAAAAACAGCGTTTTCAGTAATTATTATTGCAATTTTACTTACTGGCTGCAGTAAAGATAAAGACAAAAAATTTGTTGATAATTATAAAGTGCAGCCGAAGGATACAGCTGGCATTAATAAAGATCAGTACCGGATAGCTGAAATTTTTGAAGGAGATAAAAATCAAATGCATGATCTTATCAAAGGTCCGGCAACATTTGATATAATGCACGAGGGAACAGGTCCGTTTAAGATCATTCTTCTCAAAAATGACGGAACGTTATTTGCAGTACTTGCTGAAGGTACCGGTGATTTCAAAGGAAAGAAACAACTGGAAATCCCTGAAACTACTGCATATATTCTTGATGTAAAAACTACTGGAAAGTGGTCTGTTTACAGGGAATAAGATCTTAAATAATGTATAAATAAAAAGGAATGACAATTAAGCCATTCCTTTTTTTATTTCCCCACTTAAATCCGTTTACAGGTCTTTAAGCGTAAAATTTTTATAACTACATATAAAACTATCTTATCAGCGGACGTATTTTATTTATTTTTGGCCTCAGTTCCATTTCGTAAGTCCTGTTAAGCATGATTGCCTGTTCCCAGTCACGGGCTGCTTCTTTGAACTTTCGCTGCGCAAGGTAGGATGTGCCCCTGTTGTAGTAACCCTTTGCAAGCCTGGGATCCTTGATAATAACAGTATCATACTGGTATACCGCTGAATCAGGTTTACCGAGGATATCATATATGTTCCCTTTATTAAAATTAGCTATAGTATCATCAGGTTTAAGGTATAGTACCATATTGTAATCAGCCATTGCTGAATCATAAATTTTAAATCTCTCATAAGCGTTACCCCTGTTCATATAAGCGGAGTGATTTGACTGGTTAAGTCTGATATACTCGTTATAATCAGAAATTGCTTCGCGATAGAATTTTATGTTCTGGAAGTGGTTCCCTCTATCAAGATACGGACCCGGGTTTACCGGTTTTTTCTTGATCAGTTCATTAAGCTCCTGGAAAGCTTTAGTATTCCATACTTTGTAAATACTATCCCTTGGAATGCTGTAACCTCTGTGATATGATTCCAGCGAATCCCTGTAATCAAAATTTCCGGTTCCGTATATATCGGTGCTATCACGCTGCCTTATTAAATTCGAATCAATAAGTTCACGGATGATTTCGTCATACTTTACCAGTTCGAGTGAATCCTTCTCTCTGCGAAGTTCTGATTCAGTTTTTTTTGTGCAGCCGTTAAAAGTAATTGAAACAGCCAGAATAAAAAGCGCAACAATATATATTGTAATTTTACTCATAAACTTTGATATTTTATAAAGAATTCAAATATATTGAATTAGATATATTATTATTAAACAAAAATTAAGTATTGCAAAGATTAGCTATTTTAGGTTATATATGAATACCGTATATACGGCATTTAAAATTCGGTAGAAGAATTCTGAATGTTCGATTTTTTAAGGTTTTTTGAGCTTTTTGTTTTTCGCCATCGATTCTGATGCCAACTTCTTCTTATAAAGTAAAATCTTCTTTAGAATTGACTTATTACTTACAGCAAGTATTTCCATCGCAAGCAGACCCGCGTTCTTTGCATTGCCTATAGCTACTGTTGCAACCGGAATACCTGCCGGCATTTGCACTATAGAAAGAAGTGAATCAATTCCTTCAAGAGCTTTTGATCTTATAGGTACTCCAATAACAGGCAGGGGAGAGTGGGATGCTGCCATACCTGGTAAATGTGCCGCGCCGCCGGCTCCAGCAATAATAATTTTTATTCCGCGTTTATGAGCTGCTTCGGCATATTGCGCCATATAATGCGGTGTGCGGTGAGCTGAGGTAATTTTTACTTCGTATGTTACACCGAATTCTTCGCAAACATTAGCGGCTTCCTGCATTGTGGGAAGATCAGAATCGCTTCCCATAATTATTCCGATGATTGGTTTTGTTTTCATGTGCTATTTTCTTTCCTGCATTTTGGGATTAAGTCAAAACTTAATTTAAAATTAAATTACAGTTTTCTTCTCTGCTGCTATTGCCTTATTCAGTATTACCTTAGTTTCTTTTCCGGTAACAGTAATATGCCCCATTTTTCTGCCAATCCGTGAAGACTTCTTGCCGTAAACATGCAGGTGAATATCCTTATCGCTTATGGCTTTTTTGTAATTCTTAACCTCGCCTGTTCCGTTCGTTTTACCGAGCAGGTTTATCATTACAGCGGCAGGATTAACCATTTCAGTTGAGCCCAGCGGTAATCCTAAAACTGCCCTCACATGATTTTCAAACTGCGAGGTCACGCATCCTTCAATTGTATAATGTCCTGAATTATGCGGTCTTGGTGCCATTTCGTTTACAAGTATTCTTCCATCTTTGGTATAGAACATTTCAACACCATATAATCCAAAACCCTTTACCGCTTTTACACAATCCAGCGCGATCTTTCTTGCCCTGGCTAAAATATTTTTATTTAATTCAGCAGGCGCAATTACAGTATGGCAGATATGATTTTTCTGAATTGTTTCGACCACCGGATAAACGCAGGTTTCCTTTTTTGTTCTGGCGGCCATTACAGCAAGCTCTTTTGTGAAATGTACAAATTCTTCTGCCAGAAGTTTTGAATGCCTGTGAGTAAGCTTATCGAATGCTTTGATGTATCCGTTTTTATCTTTAACCAGCGCATTGCCGTAGCCGTCGTAACCCATCTTCCTGGATTTAAGTACAAAGGGTAAGCCCAGAAATTTTACGATTTTATCAAAATCAGCTTTATGTTCTGCAGCTATGAATTTAGGCAGGGGAATATTATATTTACGCAGGGTTTGTTTCTGTATCAGTTTATCCTGTATTAGTGATATTGTTACCGATGATGGAAACACTTTTTTACCGAGTGATTCAAGGTACTCAACAATACGATAGTCGATAAATTCATTTTCCAGCGTGATAACATCCGATAATGATGCCAGTTTCTTAAGTAGTTTTTTATCTGATGAGGAACCTGTAATTTCGATAGATGTCAGCTGGCCCGCAGGAGAGCCAGCTTCTTTTTCAAGAATTGCGATATCAAATCCCATGCGTTTAGCTGCCATTGCAGACATACGGGCTAATTGCCCGCCGCCTAAGATCCCTATACATTTTGGTTTATTTAACAATCCTGAAGAAGTGATTTTGATTAGTTAGAAATGATGATAACATCGAAAGACAAATATCAAAAAAATTTTGCATAAATAAAATCTAATTAACAGAAGTGGATTGTAAGTGTAAGAATGAATTTATAACGGGATCAGTTTGCCGCATGTGCCTTAACGAGCTCCAGAACTTCACCTACGGCATCTTCGTTGTTTGTTGAATTAGTTACATAATCAGCCTTGCGCTTCAATTCAGGTATTGCATTCTGAACGGCGATATTATACGCTCCAAAATCAAACAGCGGCATATCGTTATGCCAATCGCCAATAACAGCAACATTTCTTTTATCAAACCCGAGATGTTTTACAAGACGTTTTACGCTTTCAAGCTTATTGCTTTGTTTTTTCTTTATCGTAAGCAGGTAATAGTCATTGCGGGGTGATTTTGTAACGCTTAAACTAACTCCAAGTTTTTCAAAAAAACCGAAGCTATGCTTAATATGCTTCATACTGGCTTTATCTTCACAGTATATTAGTATTTCCAGAATATCCTTTACCCCTGTAAAATCAGGGATTTCTTTTATTGGAGCTGAGAGCTTTGTGTATTCTTTAACAACCGCATTGTTAGGGGTGACATACAGGTTAAATTCATCGCACATAGTAATTTTTCCATAATTATCTTCTGCAAGGGAAATTGCTTTGTGCACAAATGAATCTTTCAGTGTTCCCCTGTAAACAGCTTCACCTTTTCTCCCTTTGATAAGTGCCCCGTCAAGTGTAACAAAAGGAATATCAATTTCCAGATCATCGGCGATATGGGCGGAATAATGAAATGACCGGGCCGAGGACAGTGTACAGAATATATTCTGTTTTTTCAGTTCTTTGGCCAGTTGAAGTGTTTTTTCTCCAACGTTTCCATGCTGGTCAACCAGCGTACCGTCAATATCAATGACGATCAGTTTTATGTCCTTAAGCCTGTGGGTCAAATTTTAAAGTATAGTTTCGTATAGTTATCTACTGTAAACAGGTTATTTAACTGCCTGCAAATTTACTTATATGAATGCTTAAAAAAAATTCAATTTTAAGGGTTTGTAGTAGTCCGCAATTACTAACAGGATACGAATTCATTTTCCCCCGGATATTATTTTTGTGTAATTTTCTCGAAAAGCCAGTCTTTTAATCCAATTGAACTATTTTCTTGGTAGATCTTTTCAGCATTTTTCAGGTACTTCAAATCACCTGAATATTTATAATGAACCAGTTCAGAAAAAATCAGAGTAAAATTTATGTACATCTGTTTTTGAAATTCCGACAGTTCACTGTTATATAACAGAAATTTTCTGAAAGTTTCACATAGATTCAAAGCTTCTTCATAATGTCCGTTTTCGTAGAACACCATCATCATTATGCTTCTGACCTCCAGTTTGTAAAACGGTGAATTCAGTTCAATCTTCTGGGCTGTTCTTAAAACCAGGTCATAATCTTTACTTTTCATACTTACCAAAATCACGCAGTAGTTCACTGTGTTATCTTTATCATCCCCGGGGAGAAAATCTTTGTAATCATTTATGAATTTTTGCGCCCAGCTCAGTTCTCCAAGATCAACAGCGGTTTTACAGATGTTTCTGAATAATGATGGGTGAAACGAACCGGAACCTGAATATGAAAAAACATTATTTTCCAGCTTTATAATATTCAGCTCAAAAAGCTCTCTCGTAAAAGCGTTGTTACCTGAATTTATTTTCATTGCGCACACATTTTCAGCAGTTGAAAGGAGAAGAAACTTTTCTTTGAAACTGAATTCCGAAAGATGTTTAGCCACTATTTCTTTAAGCTTATAATAATGGCTGTTATCCCCGGAATCCAAAACAGCGTTAAGAGCATAGTAATACGGCGCAATAAATATAAAATCTTCCGGGTAGTTGTATTTTATGTGTTCTATTATACTTTCATCATTGAATAATGCCGCCAGTTTATGGAATTTTATTTCTTTGCCCTGCCTTTTATAATAATCTCCAATCAGAACAAGATTACACCTTGTTTTGTAATGTGCCACCAGGAAATCAAAAAGCTGGCTGGAGGCAATTTCTTCAATGCAGCCAAAAGCTTCATGCTGGCGGCTGCGAACGGAAAGATAATGTGCCATTTCATTATTTATGAATACAATATCCTTAAAATAGTTCGAATCAAAGCTGTTTTCTGATACATCTCCCTTAAGTTGTTCAATTGATTTCTGAAAGAATTTATCCAGACCTCTTTTGTTCAGCTCAGAGACCTGCTTCTTAAGTTTGAGCCTGCTGTCATTTCCAAAAGATTCATGTTCAAGGAAGCTCAGGCAGAGCCGGTAATATTCAGATAGCAGGTTCTTAAGAATATTGTCGTTGTACTTTTTTCCGTGAAAGATGGTGTTGTACAGATTTAAGTTATTTAAGGAATCAGAATTAAATTCAGGGTGATGGTTCTTTAAAAATGCCGTGAGTTTAACAAGGTTTGAATTTTTATTAAAGTAGGGAGATGAAACAAAATCTGCAAAAGTTGAAAACTCGGTTTTGGTAAGTGTTTTAAGAATATTAAGTGATTTGGTCTTTAACATTGTTATTATATTTATTCCTCAAAATATGCAAAAATATGTAAAAAAACGAGAATATTCGGAAAGCACAAATTTGTTCGTTGTTATATTTTGTATATATTTTCTTTGTTCCTGAGATTACCATGGATTATTATTGTGCACTGTTGCGCTCAATTGTGCACGGTGATAAAAATGAAAAAGAAGACAGTGAAAATTTCAAAAGGGTACAGGTTAAGGCCTGAAACACATGAATTGATAAACAGGATACAGAAAATACTTGATACCAGCAGTGATTCTGTAATTAATATTGCATGCAGAGATTATTACAATAAAATCAAATCAGAAAGAACCAAGAAATGAAACAGAAAATGCTGTTGGCAATGTTGTTTTGTATTGCGGTACAGATGACATATTCCCAGATAGATGATATATTAAAAACCGAGATTCCGGGGTTGGACCTTTGGCAGCCTGGCAGCGCAATTACTACATCATTTGATGATGCATATCAGGTTACGCCATGGCTTAATAACTTTGATATACTTAACGCAGAAAAATTTAAGAAAGAAAATAATAATGAAGGATATTTCTATACCTGGCTAGAATCATATTGTCTTAAAGCCGGGAAAAGAGGACCGGTTTCCGGCAACGGATATTTGCTTGCACCGTTAAAAGGCAATATGAAAGAAATTATTAAGAATATACTGAGTAGAAGAAATAACCACCCTGAGATATCTCGTGAAGATGTACAACTGCTGCTTTGGGCTATTGAATCAGGTACAAATTTCAGAGATCTTGATCCGGGTTTACAGGCCAGGGTTTTACCTTTGTTAACATCAGATGAAATCCTTAAACTTAATTTTAAAACAAATGATGTACTTGATCTGCTTCCTGATGAATTGAAAGAAGCGGCAAATTACTACCGGGGATTAAGGCAGATGATACTCGACCCCCGGAGATCTTTCAGTGAAATTGAACAATTTGCTGTTCCTGTTAACATTAATGCCTTTTTGCCGATCGATTCCATATACGATGGTGCCTGGAACTATATTGGAAAAGGATATTATGCAAGAAGCTATTCAGGTTTTTACACAAAGTCATTTTTTGAATTTTATAAACCAATGCAGGTTGTAATAACAAGAGATGCAAAGAACAGGATAACCGGATTAAAGTCAGGCAATTATTATTTGGAAATAAGTTACACGGAAACACCGGAATTAATAGAGGGAAAATATCGCGCTGATAAATTTGCGGTTGTTAAGGTAACTGCATCAGATGGCAGTACTTTCGTGATTAATAACTCTGGATGGGTAGTTTCCCGGGACTTTAAATACTCCGGTATCGGGATATCAGACACTCAGTATTCAAACCAGCTTACATCCGATGAATTTATCAGAAGAACAAACTTATCTATGAATAAGTTAAATGGTCTTAAAGAATATGCAGGAAAACTGAAATCAAAAAAGAAAGCCGGCTTGACAGAGCAGGAAATTCTTGGCATTTATGAAATAACCGAAGCCTTAAGAGTATTACTGAATAATGATAGATCTTTAAATATTGATAGTTATGATAATGCATATGATATGATCAATAACGCTGAATATTATTCTAATTCTAAATTCTGCAATCAGACCGGGAATATCAGCGGACAGTCGAACCCGGGTTTGTTTGACCTGTTTTCAGGATTAACAATGGTGCCTGCAAATACCACAAACCAGCGGCTTGGGACAGGAGGTTATGAAGCTGATCCTGATCCGGGTTCCGTAGGTAACCCGAGAGGAAGACCACGCAGACCCAGAACAACAGGTGATCCCACAGGAACAGAAGGAAATAACGGCAGCAATAATACAGGTAATGAAAATGATACCGGCGAATGCAGCCCGGTTGTGTTAATAAAACAAATCAGCAGTAACTATTTGCCCATTGCAGGCTCAGAAGTTATTGTAGAGCTTGATGTACAGGCTGGTCCTGATTGCAGGGTTGAGTCAGTTAAATATATTTTAAGAGATGTATCAAGCAATTTGGGTGTCTGCATAAATGATAAAAGAGTATGCTATAACACAAGCCTTGATGCTTTCTTTAAACAGTCTAACAATCCCGGGTTAAACATTTCACCTGACTCTTTAAGGGCAGAAGGAGAAGATATCAGAAGGGTTGCCGTTACAATTAACGACTATGCTGCACATTGTATGCTTGAGGTACAGGTAAAGATCAACGGAACCTGGTACAACGCAAGTGAAGAACAGACAGGTAATTCAATGATATCGATACCTGTTGATCGTGATGGTGACGCGATAGCTGATGCATGGGAAACACAAAACAATGTTGAAGGCAAACCCCTAACATGGGATGAAGATGAACCATTACAGAATAACAGAGGCGATGGATTAACCCTGTTTGAAGAGTACAGGGGTTTGTTTGAAAAACTGCCATCAGGTGAACTGCAATATTTAAGAACTAATCCCGTTAGAAAAGAGCTGTGTGTAGTAGATGATAATGAGCTTCTTTCTATTTCAATTTTTGAACGCCTGACCGGTATTAATCTGGTTAAGCTTGATGAAAGAACTGTTTATGGATCGCTTGCGGGCGGTGATGACACAATTAGATACAGGTGGGTTAATTTTTCAAGTTCACATGATATGGGTGTTAAATATGCAATTCATATAATTAAACAGGATGGTTTAGTTGATCCGTACAGGAATAAACCTGAAGTTGTTAAAGGTTATTGCGATTGGGGTCCACCCATATATGTCAGAAGGTGTGTAATATTTCCTGATAGAATGAGGAAAGAAATACTTGAAAGTTTGCCTCGTTTAATTGATTCAGCACTGGGGGCAACTACAGGCGAAAATATAAATATCAGGAATTTCAATGGCGAATTAGAAACTTATACGAGACATTTTCTTGAAACAGTTTTAGATTGTATAAATGACCCTGCAAGAAACTACCTTTTGGTTGATTTTTTGATTTCCAAGAACGTGATACATGAAGTAATGCATGGCTGTCATATAGTTCACCATAGTAATGGGGTAAGAGGAAATGAAAGTACCGGTAACCCGCTGTGTGTAATGTATTACTATTCTCCGGTTATTAAAGCGGCGATGGGTTTATTTATGCTTTCTTTTATACCGCCTTCATGGCTTGAAGAAAGAAATTCAACTCCCATAGTTGTAAATAATATCTCTCAATTATGCGGTATGCCCGGTTTAACGGGTACTTTCCCGGATGATTGTTACCGGCAAATAAATATTAACGACAGATTAGAAAGGTAGAAAATGAAAATAGTTCTCTTCATAATCTTTGTAACTTCAGTTATGCCTCTTTTTAGTCAGCAGGAAAATCAAAAAATAAAGGATTTGGCAGATTCAACTCTGCTGAAAGCCGAAGGCAGAATAATAACCCTGATAGACAACAATGATCTATGTGTATTCACTGATTATGATGTATTTCTGGAGACAGTCAGAAGCCACACAAACAGCCCGGCAGCAAAAAAAATATATGATGTTTTTTTCAATTATAAAGGCACGGGGAATATTACTGCAGACAGTGTTGCAAACGATCCAGGACTTTATGAAAAATGGACTATGGTAAAAGGTGTTGTAATTTCTTCGGGAAAAGTACTGATATTGAATAAAACCACAGGGCTAAGGGAAATACAAATGGACAGCATATATTTTGGAAGTATGTGCTGCACAAACAAAATTGGCGAAACCATGATAATATCTTACTGTCTGGGTCAGAACTAAACAAAATAAAAAATCAGTAATTAAAAATTAATCTATTTATCATGAATGCAAAAATGTTGAAAGCGCTTTTCGTTTTATCTATAACCTTCTTAACAGTAAAACCTCAAGCTCAAGACCATCTTTTTAGCGATAACTTTACCGTTAACTCCTGGGAAAGCCAATACATCGGAAATATGCCGGGAGTATCCTTCGACGGGCTTGACAGGTTGAACAGAGTAAGCATAGGAACCGAAGTATTAAAAAATACCGCTGATAATGAATCATATGAATATAATGCATATTTATTCTTTGTCAGGAGAATTGAAAACAGGAAGCTTAACAGTAATGAAAGCCCCGAAATGATGCTTTCAACCTGCTACGCTGAAATGAGGTATTATAAAGGGAATTTTAAACCTGTTCCGCTTTCTAACGTAACAGTAGCCGGGAATACTCTCATTCAGTCGAATCTTTACGGAGGGATTGTGTATGCTATGAATGAATATCTTAATTTAAGGAGCTGCGTGAATGTTACAAGTCCATCTATTGTATGGAGCATTGATCCTTCTGCAGATTTTTCAGGTTTCAGTGATGCAACTGACAGTATAAGATACTTTCCGGATCAATTTTACATCAGCAGTATTACAGGAGAGGCAGTGCTTGGCACTGAAATGGATTTCACCATTACTGCAGAAAAGGTTTCTGCAGGCAGTAATAGCGTAACGGTACCACCGGATTATGTAGCAGTATGGTTATTGGGTCCGGTTGCTGATGAACTCCAGAATTTAAGAAACCTGCAGCCCTGTGGCCGCTTTACTGGTCCGGTAACACAGGATAAATGTATTGGCCAGATACAGGCACAATATTTCAAAAGTGTAATGGATGGCGCTAAGATAATGCCCGGTACAGGCTGTGCGCTTGTAAGAAGCTATAAATTCTACCCAAAGCTGGTAAAAAATAATGTTTCCAATCAAACTGAAAAATGGCTGTTTGTGAATGTTGTTGAATCAGAGATACCGGTTACATTCAGGTAACTATTGACATTTAAAAAAACGGGAGGGTATTTTAGCTCTCCTGTTTTATCTTTTTTTTCTGAGTATTAAGAAAGATATGTACGGAATTACCATACTTGCAGCCATCCAAAGTGTAACAGCCATTGTTGCTTTCTCATCCATTTGTCCCGCTGCGAGGATTGGTATTACAGTATCAATTGCAGCGTGAACAATTGCCGGAGCCCAGATAGTATTATTCCCCTTTTCATACAAATATGAAAACGGTATCGATGAAACTACGGCAAGCAGTACTGCCATTCCCCCGACAAGAAGCCCCTGGTTTATCAATATAGGAATGTGAGCGGCTGAAAAGAGAATTACTGCAATCCAAGCAGCATTCCAAAAGCTTCTGCCTTCACGCAGGCGGCGGAATAAAAATCCCCGGTACAACACTTCTTCTGCTATACCGTGTAATGCAAATACACCTATTGCGAGCATTAACCAGTTATCGGGTATTATGAACTTATAACCGGTTTTTAAAGTAATTAAGGGGTAGCATAAAAATAATGATAAGGTAATCACAAGTGATGCGATTATTGCTTTAGTACCCGGTTTACCTAAACCAAGAACTTTTACCAATTCAGAAAATTTACTTTTAAAGAATACAAGTTCAGCAACCACAGCAGCAACCAATACGCAAACAGTAATCAGAAGGGCGTTTCGGGGTAGTGTTGTATCTCCGGTAAGCTTTGCCATAAGCTCAAATACTCCATATAATATAAGGTAACCGGTTACTATAAGGATTATTTTGTTCTTTTTTTTATTTTCAGTTGAAGTATTTTCTGTCATAATTTATCTGAAGTTATGATTAAAAATAATATCAGCAAAAAAAATATCAGTAAACCCCGAAATTAATGAATAAAACTGAACCAAAACAGTATTTTATACAATCATATTTCCACTGATTATTACCTTACAATTTCGTAATTTTGTAAGATATGAAGTATAATTTTAATGAAATTGAGAAAAAATGGCAGGATTTTTGGGAAACTAATAAAACCTTTGCCGCAAGTATTGATCACACCAAACCAAAGTATTACGTACTGGATTTCTTTCCGTATCCATCCAGTGATGGATTGCATGTAGGTCACCCTGAGGGTTACACCGCAACAGATATAATTGCGCGGTATAAAAGGATGAAGGGCTTTAACGTTCTTCACCCGATGGGATGGGATGCATTCGGACTGCCTGCAGAACAATTCGCAATTAAAACCGGCATTCACCCGCGCATCACCACTCAGAAGAGCATAGATAATTTTAAGCGTCAGCTTAAATCAATCGGACTTTCAATTGACTGGTCAAGAGAAATTGCAACCATTGACCCGAAGTATTACAAGTGGACGCAATGGATCTTTATGCAGCTTTATAAAAAAGGTCTTGCATACCAGGCAGAAATTGCAGTGAACTGGTGTCCTGAGCTTGGAACAGTACTTGCAAACGAAGAAGTACCCGAACAGTTAGAAAAGGGCTACACAGTTGTGCGCAGACCCATGAAACAATGGATGCTGAAGATCACTGAATATGCCGAAAGATTACTTATTGATTTGGATATGCTTGACTGGCCCGAGAGCACAAAAGAAATGCAGCGCAACTGGATAGGAAAATCAGAAGGTGCGAGGGTAATTTTTAAGATCGCTGGTGCGGAAACAGGCAGTGTTGAAGTTTTCACTACGCGCCCCGATACACTTTGGGGTGCTACATATATGGTGCTTGCGCCTGAGCATCCATTGGTAGATAAAATTACTACCGCTGAGTGCAAAACTGCTGTTGATATATATAAAGAAAACGCAAAACATAAAAGCGACCTTGAAAGACAGGCGCTTGAAAAAGATAAATCAGGAGTGTTTACCGGCGCGTATGCTGTGAATCCTGTGAATGATGAACAAATACCAATATGGATAAGCGATTATGTGCTTATGGGTTATGGCACAGGCGCAATTATGGCTGTTCCGGGGCACGATGAACGTGACTGGGAGTTTGCAACGAAATTCCATATCCCGATACTTGAAGTTGTTAAACCTGCTGATGGTGAGGAAGTTGATGTTACAAAAGAAGCATTTGCTTCCGAAGGTATTTCGGTAAATTCAGGTTTTATCACTGGACTTAAAACTGAAAAAGCTAAGAAAAAAGTAATCGAATGGCTGGAAGCCAAAGGATTTGGCAAGGGTACAGTTCAGTACAAGCTTCGCGACTGGCTATTTTCACGCCAAAGATTCTGGGGTGAGCCGTTCCCGGTTATACATTTGGAAGATGGTACAGTAAAGTTGCTGCCTGAAGATGAATTGCCGGTGATGCTGCCCGAAGTTGATAATTATAAAACTATCGGTACTGGTGAGAGTCCTTTGGCAGGCATTAGTGAATGGGTAAATACCACCGACCCCGAAACAGGTAAATCCGCTAAGCGCGAAACCAATACTATGCCGCAGTGGGCAGGTTCATGCTGGTATTACTTAAGGTTCCTTGACCCCAATAACGATAAAGAATTTGTAAACAAAGAAGCTGAAAAATACTGGATGCCAGTTAATCTGTATCTTGGCGGAGCTGAACATGCGGTACTGCATTTGCTTTACGCAAGGTTCTGGCATAAGGTATTGTTTGATCTCGGATATGTTTCAACCAGGGAGCCTTTTGTAAGACTGTATCACCAGGGTATGATACTGGGCGAAGATTCCAATAAAATGTCAAAAAGCCGCGGCAATGTTATTAATCCGGATGATGTAATTTCAGGCTACGGCGCTGATTCATTAAGACTGTTTGAAATGTTCCTCGGTCCGCTATCAGCGACAAAGCCGTGGTCAACCAACGGCATTGAGGGTGTGTACCGTTTCCTGAATAAAATATGGCGGCTGATTGTTACTGAAGATGGAGGGATTAATCCCAGGATCACAGATGTAAAACCCGAAGGCGATGCCGAGCGGATTATGCACAAGACAATCATGAAAGTTACTGAAGATATTGAAGATATGGATATGAGGTTCAATACCTGTGTAAGCGAGCTTATGATATATGTGAATGAAATTTCCAGGTATGAAACAATTCCTATGCAGCTTATTGTTACATTGATTAAGCTGCTCTCTCCGTTTGCGCCGCATTTAGCAGAAGAGCTCTGGAGCAGGCTTGGAAATGAAAGTACTATCACATTTGAAAAGTGGCCGGAGTTCGATCCTGCAAAAGTGCAGAAAAATGTGGTAACAATTATCGGGCAGATAAACGGAAAAGTAAGATCAAAGATAGAAGCGGAAACAGATTCACCCGATGAGAAGTTAATTGAGCTCATGAAACAGGATGAGAAGATAAAGACATATATTGAAGGCAAACAGATAGTAAAGGAAATTGTTGTAAAGAATAAGCTTGTAAATATAGTTGTAAAATAAACAATTAATGAGTTACCAACACAGCATACATTTTACCCTGGAAGAAGCAAACGATAAGCTTGATATCATTAAGGGTGATATTGAAGAAATGATAAACCTGAAGCGCAAGCTTGATCAGAAGGGATATGATGTATACTCTCACCGCTATCTTGGAGGTTCAGGTCCGAACGGCAAGGGTGCATTCCCCGAAGAAATGGAGAGGCTTATTGATATTCTCAGGGAATTAACCGATGACGGAGTGATGATAAAAGGAATTGACAGAGGACTTGTTGATTTTCCGCACCTGCGCAATAACGGTGAAGAGGTTTATCTTTGCTGGAAATTCGGTGAAGGTGATATTAACTGGTGGCATACAATCCCCGATGGGTTTTCAGGCAGAAGAAATATCAGTGAGTTATAAATTTTTCAAGGGAACAGTTTGCTGTTCCCTTTTTATATTAATACAGAGACAATAATAAATATATGGGTATAATAAATAAAGTAGTTGTAGGAACCCTGCCGCTCGTTCCCAAAGGTATCGTAAGAAGATTTGCGAACCGTTACATAGCCGGCGAAACACTTGAACATGCCGTTGCAACATCAAAAAAACTGAATGCCAAAGGCATAATGGGTACAATAGATGTTCTGGGTGAGGACGTTTTCAGCAAAGATGATGCGACACGTTCGAAAGATGAATGTCTTTTGGTGCTTGATGCAATAAATAAACATAAACTTAATTCCAATCAGTCAATTAAACTCACCTCGCTTGGACTAAAAATAGATCTTGATTTCTGTTTAGGCAACGTGAAAGAAATATTCGCGAAAGCAAAGAGTTATAATATTTTTGTGCGGATTGATATGGAAGATTCAAGCGTTACTTCTGATACAATTCATATTTTCAATGAAGCCAGGAAGGATTACAGCAAATGCGGAATTGTACTGCAGTCATATATGCGCAGGACTTATGATGATGCCGCTAAATTGATAGAAACGGGAACTAACTTCAGGCTTTGCAAAGGAATTTATGTTGAGCCTGCTGAGATAGCATACAAAGAAAGACAGGAAGTCCGCGATAATTATCTGAAGGTATTAAAACTTATGCTTGAAAAAGATTCTTACGTTGGTATTGCCACCCATGATGAGTTCCTGATAGATGGCGCATATAAATTAATTAAAGAGCTTAATAAACCCAATGACCGCTATGAATTCCAGATGCTGCTTGGAGTAAGAGAAGGTATGCGGGATAAGATTGTCAAGGATGGACATCGTATGAGAATTTATATACCATTTGGTACGCATTGGTACCAGTATTCCATCAGGCGTTTTAAGGAAAATCCGAAGATGGCAGGATATGTTGTAAAAAGTATTCTGACAGGCGGAAAGTAAAAACAAAACTTATATAAAAACAAAAAAGGCTGTAACTTTTCAGATACAGCCTTTTGATTTATTATTCATAATGATTTTACTGCTCTTTGGCATTCTCTCCGGACTTAATTGTCACAGTGCCTTTATCAGAATCAAATATTGTCTCAAAAGTTTTTAGGTTATCCTTTGCGGGACCCTGCGTAACTTTGCCGTCCATTGTGAATTCAGAACCGTGGCACGGGCATACGAATTTATCGCCTTCAAGCTCTACATCGCAACCCTTATGGGTGCAAATAGTCCTCACTGCAAGGAAGCTTGTTTCCGAACTCCTGATAAGCATCAATTCATCACTTATCTTAACGCTTCCGCCTGTTTTTGTAAGTGCAGCGTTTTCAGAAAGCTTTACTACAACATCATCTCCGGTCCTGCGAAACACAGCTTTTGCTGCCACCGCTGATCTGGTTAATGCTTCGATATTTATAGTTGAAAGCATTGCTCCCGAGGCTATTACACCTACAGCTGAGCGTTTTATAAAATCTCTTCTTGATAATTTGCCTGCCATTTGAATAAGCTCCTTAAATTGTTCTTCTTTTTTTAAGTTTACTGCATAAAATTACTGTTTCATTATTAAACAATCAATATAATTGCGTTAAAGTTACAATTATTCACAATTTATACCTGATCATTATGCTCTTATGCATCATTGTTTCAATTGAAATACTTCAATTTTACAGGTAATTTGCAGGATTAGTAATAAAGAATATAAAATTAAATCAAAATAATGAGTTTAGAGCAGGATATCGAAAAATATTTTTCAGCGGGTGAACTTAACACATCAGATAAGAAAAAAGCCCTGGCTGCATTCAAAGAAATGGTTAAGCTTCTTAATGCAGGCACAGTGCGCAGTGCTGAAAAAACCGACGGCTCGTGGAAGGCCAATACATGGGTTAAAAAAGGTATACTGCTTGGTTTCAGGCTTGGCAAGAATAAAGATATGTCAATTTTTAAACAGATGTTATTTTTTGATAAGGATACCCTGCCAATTAAACCTATGAAGTTAAGTGACGGGGTTAGAATTGTACCGGGAGGCTCGACCATACGCACAGGCGCATATATAGGCAAAGGTGTTATTTGTATGCCGCCCATGTACGTTAATATAGGCGCGTATGTTGATGATAACTCATTAATTGACTCACATGCATTAGTAGGTTCCTGTGCGCAGCTTGGGAAGAAAATTCATCTTTCAGCGGCAGCGCAGATAGGGGGAGTGCTTGAGCCGATTAACTCAGTACCTGTTATTATTGAAGATGAAGTAATGATAGGCGGCAACAGCGGAATATATGAGGGCACAATTGTTCAGCGCAGGGCTGTGATAGGTGCGGGCTGTATTATAACAGGCTCAACACCGGTTTACGATACTATCAAAGGAAAAATTTACCGCAAAACAAAAGACGAACCTCTGGTTATTCCTGAGGGAGCAGTTGTTGTTGCAGGCTCAAGGCCGCTTGTTAATCAGTACGGAATCGAAAATCATCTTTCGGTTTACACGCCCGTAATAATTAAATACCGTGATGAAAAAACCGATGCGGGAACAGCGCTTGAAGAGAGTCTTAGGTAAATTTCAGATAACGGTTGCTTTCAAATTATGCTTAAAAAATATGTAACAGTTTATAAGATGCTATTTTAAGAATTTAATAATATCTGATGTAATAAACTCAATTTGTTTCCTTTTCAATAAACATTCAAAACTTGGTTTCATTCCCGGATCAAGATAAAATTTTGCACCGATCTCTCTTGTGCATTCATCAGCATACATTGCTGCATGAGAAGCTGATGGTACAACAATAACAGTTGAGTTGTCAAGTGTATTTGAAGTAATATCGGCAAATATTGGTGGACAAACAGGATCATACTCTCCAGAAAAAATAAGTGTTGGAATATTGCTTTTTATCGCATCAAAATATTCTTTTGGAGGAATCTCGGGACGAAAAACTTTATTTAGTTCATCATCTAAACCGATAGAAATAAGTGAAGCAAACTCAGGAAATTTCTTTATTATGTAATTTTCTGTTTGTTCTCCAAATTGCGGTTTAGTTTCATACCCGAGTATTGCCCGGCTTTGTGCTGCGGAAAATTCACCAAATGAATTAGGGTCATTAAAAAACAATGCCCACTTCAGAAGTACGGTATTGTTACCAGATGCTATTTCCTTAAGTGCTAGAGGCACTAAACGAATTGTTTTGGGGTCCAACATTGCTTTCCAAACGGACCAAGCAAAATCTCTATCATCAAACAAGCTGGAATGTATCAATTCATAGTTATCAATTGAGGCTGGAATTACCAATGGAGCTATTTGCAGATGATTGGTAATTTTTACAAAATCATTCCGAATTGAAGGGAATTGTTCAGCATAAAATGAATCCTCAGATAACTTTTTTTCCAATACCTTAAAGCAAGTATCGAATGGATGGACAAAATCTATCCATGGTGCATTAGGTGGAAACGGCGAATCAAGAATAACACTGTGTATATTTTCAGGAAAAGTCCGAATCAAATTTAGCGCAACAGTTGTACCGTGGGATACCGAGTAAATATTCCACTTTTTTATTCCTAATTCCTTTCTGATAGATTCTGCATCGGCTGCGGATTGCAATGACGAAAAATCTGAAGGCAATATATCCTGCTTAAGAAGATCAGATTTACAGTTTGAATAAAGAAGTGCCTGTTTCGTGATCAGTTCTTCAGTGGAAAGGGTATCTGAAATTGCATTCAGCGAATCACTTAATGTTTTACACATATTCGGTTCTGAAAAACCGGTTCCCCTGTAATCAAAAAAGATCAAAGCATGGTTCTGTCTTAAAAGTGAAAATGTCTTTGTTTTTAAATAGTACGTTAAATTACTAAGTGTTGCAATACCGGGTCCGCCATGCAGATATAGGAGGGGTTCTTTTGGCTCTAAAGATAATGCCGGGGCTATGGCAACCGCTAAAAAGTAATTGTTTCCCCTTGGTGCTGTATAGTTTCTTTCAACAGGTATCAGGTAACAGGAAACTTTGTTTGTATCAACCCAAAGAGAATCGAGACCAATTTTATTGCAGTCACAATTATAATCCGGCAAATTTTGCTGAAATAAACTTTCTGAATAAGTGATCAATAGTAAAAATGTAATTAAGAATAATTTCATCTGGCTTTTTCTAAATTGTCTGAAATTTCGGTTATTTAAACATGATTGGTCACTTATTGTATTTCTATAATTTTCGTGTTAGCGTAATATAACAACGAAATATACTAATTGCAGCAAATTATTAGTATGAACTATTCACAATTACGATTAAATTTGTAAAGATTATTTTTAATTGCAAATAGAGGCCCAAAAAGCCTTACCGGTTGTTTCCTACTCTTTCGATTTAGAGGTTTTGTAGTTAATCATGTTTAATTACCTATATGGTATTTGGATTCTATTTGTTGATACTAAAATTGAAAACATCAGGTCTTGAATAATGTCCGGCAGCATCAAACATACGCTTTGCTTCTAAAATTTCATTCATATTCAGTTCTGCATACAAAATATCCTCTTTTTCATTCAATGGCCCGGCCAGAATTTGTCCTTTTGGATTGATGATACAGCTATTGCCTGTGTTTATCCATTTTATTCCTTCCGGGTATAATTTTTTAAATTCAAATTCATCCGGAATATCATCAATTTTGATTGACATGCAAGTACTTACTACAAATAGTCCGCCTTCCCTGGATATATGCTGCATGCTCTGCAGCCAATTCGGGCTTTTATCCCATGTAGGCGCGGCCAATATCTGCGCCCCGGTTTCATATATAGCTGTTCTGGCTAATGGCATAAAGTTCTCCCAGCAGATAAGTCCTGCAATTCTGCCTGCAGATGTATCATATGATCTAAGGGATGTACCGTTACCCTGAGCCCAGATCAATCTTTCTCCGCCGGTGGGCATAAGTTTACGGTGAATTCCCTCTATATTTCCTTCATCGTTTATAAACAAAATGCTGTTATAAAGGCTTGCGCTGCTTTTACCGGCATTCCTTTCATTTATTCCCATTACCACATTAATTCCTGCCTCTTTTGCAGACTTACATAATTTGTGGGTACTATCATCCGGAACAGAAACTGCATTTTCTACCAGTCTGCGGTATAGATCATTTAAGATCGCCGCTTTGCTGTTTGGAATAAGCCATACCCAATCCGGGTAACCGGAAATAAATGCCTCAGGGAATACAATTAATTCTGCTCCGTTCCTCCCGGCCTCGGAAATAGCTTCGCAGGCTTTTTCTATCGTTTTTTCTTTGTTAAGAAAAACAGGTGTAAGCTGAGCAGCTGCTATTTTTACTTGTTTTGTCATCTTTTATTAAACTCCTATACCCGATTATTTTTTTACAAAATTATTTTACGGACCTTGAACTTAACAGTATTTGGAAAATAATTCCAATATACTAATTGCAGCTATTTATTACTATGAACTATTCGTAAATTCTGTTAATTTTGAGTGTTTGATATTGTAAATTCAGAATGAAAATATCTTGAAATACGCCATTATATCCGATGTTCATGCAAATCTTGAAGCAGTAGAAGCCTGCTTCAGGGAAATTGAAAGGTTAAGAGTTGACCGCGTTATTTGCCTGGGCGATTTGGTTGATTACTGTGCCCAGCCCAATGAGGTTATATCAATAATTAAAAATAATTGTGATGTTGTATTGCTCGGTAATCACGATGAAGCGCAGTACAACCATCTGCTCTCGGAAAGGTTTAATGAAAGGGCAAGGGTATCTTCAGTTCATACACGCACGGTTTTAGAACCGGAAAATCTGGAATACATCAAAAAACTTAAATTAACTCATTCAGAAAACGAACTTCACTTTGTGCATGCATCACCTCTTGAACCTCAGACGTATAAGTATGTACTGACTGATGAAGCAGCTATGGAGAATTATAATGCTTTTACTGAAAAGATCTCTTTTATAGGTCACTCCCACAGACCCCTGATTTTTGAAAGTTCTGACACGGGTATTAACACTATTACTGAAGGAAGGCTGAACATTAACAACCGTTATATCATAAATGTTGGCAGCGTTGGACAGCCCCGCGATAACAATAATAAATTATCATTTGGATTTTTTGATTCCGAAGAATTCGCATACTATAATACAAGGATTGATTATGACAGAGTATCCGCAAGTATTAAGATCTACAAAGAAGGGCTCCCGGTTTTTCTGGCACAGCGCATTTTAGTAGGCAAATAAATTAACTGATTCGATACAGTTTTTTTTATGCTTTTTCTCCCTGCTATTTAGTTAAATAGAGCAATATCAGAATTTTAGTTTATGACTACAATCATATCAACCATTGATATATATCATTTGGTACAATCATACTTAGGCTTAATTTTGTATAGTAAGTTAAGTAAAGATGGAAACTCAAATGAAAAATCTGGTAATACTTGGCGCGGGTACAGCAGGTACAATGATGCTGAATAAACTGCACAAAGCTCTTGACCTGAGCCGGTGGAGACTGATAATTGTAGATAATGAAAAAACTCATTACTACCAGCCCGGATTTTTATTTATTCCGTTCGGGGTTTACAATGAATCTGATGTTGTAAAGCAGAAAGTAAAGTTCTTTCCCGAGGGGATGAACATGATAAATTCCGAAATATGGAAAGTTATTCCGGAATACAATATGGTTCATCTTGATAACGGCATTACACTTGACTACGATGTTCTCATAATTGCTACCGGTTCAAAACTTGCCCCGGAAGAAACCGAGGGTCTGACCGGTAAATTATGGAAAAAAGATATTTTTGACTTCTACACTCTTGATGGCGCTAAAGCACTTGCCGAAAAATTCAAAACATGGGATGGCGGCAAACTTGTAATTAATATTACAGAGATGCCAATTAAGTGTCCCGTTGCACCACTGGAGTTCGCTTTCCTTGCAGATGCATTTTTTGAAGAGAGGGGTATACGCGAAAAAGTACACATCCAATATGTTACACCACTGGCCGAAGCATTCACCAAACATAAATGCGCCGAAGTCCTCGGTCACTTTCTTGAAGATAAGGGCATTGAACTTGTTGCGGAATTTAACACAGGCAGAATTGATAATGATGAGAAGAAACTGATTTCATGGGATGAGCGCGAGGTTGACTTCGATCTTTTAGTAACTGTACCTACCAACAAAGGAGCTGATTACATAGAAACCTCCGGACTGGGGGATGAGCTGAATTTTGTGCCGACTGATAAACATACACTGCAGTCAATTGCTCACAAAAACATATTTGTTATCGGTGATGCAACTAACATTCCTGCAAGTAAAGCCGGTTCTGTTGCACATTTTGAATCAGAAATACTTACTGAAAACATTTTACATTTTATACACGCCGAGCCGCTTGCTGCAAGGTTTGATGGCCATGCAAACTGCTTTATTGAATCAGGCCGCGGCAAGGCGTTTTTGATTGATTTTAATTATGATGTTGAACCCATGCCCGGGAATTTCCCGATGGCACATATAGGACCGTTCTCGCTTCTTAAGGAAACAAGAATGAATCACCTGGGAAAACTGATGTTCAGGTGGGCTTACTGGAATATTTTGCTCAAAGGAAAAGAGCTTCCAATTGGTCCCCAGATGTCACTAAAGGGAAAGATCCTTGATGATATTTACAAATCAGATGGTTTTATTACAGATGAGCAGCAAATTACAAAGCTCTCAGGAGGAATATAAAAATGTCAGCAGCAGTTGCAGAAAAAGTGATACTCGGTAAAACACTATCTATAGATGCAGATGGTAATCTTGCAAATTTATCTGACTGGAATGAAGAAATTGCAGCAGAACTTGCCAAAGAAGAAGGCATTGAAGTATTGAATGAAAAACACTGGCAGGTGATCAATTATATGCGTAAAGTCTATACGGATACCGGTGATGCACCTTCAATCCGCAAGCTTACTAAAGAAAGCGGTGTAGATACAAAAGAATTATATGCTCTGTTTCCTAAAGGACCTGCAAAAAAGGCAGCGCGCATTGCCGGATTGCCTAAACCAAAAGGATGTATTTAGACATGAAACGTCAAACGAGAAACGTCAAACGTCAAACGTCAAACGTCAAACGTGAAAAATGAAATCTCAAACAAAAAGCAATAAAAAGGTGTCGAAATGACAGAAGAAAATTACGAGCCAATAAAGAAAGTATCAATTATTGTTTCAAAAGGTTCGCTTGAGGGGGTTTACCCGGGTTTGATAATGGCAAACGGCGCAAGGATGGAAGGCATTGAAGCGAATTTGTTCTTTACCTTCTTCGGGATGGAAGCTATCATAGATAAAAAGATGGATCATATTAAAGTTGCTACGGTAGGGAATCCCGCAATGCATATGCCGACACTTATTGGTTCTTTGCCGGGTATGAGTGCACTTGCTACGCATATGATGGAAAAAGAAATGGAAAAAATTGATATTCCGCCTGTAAGAGAGTTCCTTGAGATGATACACGATGCGGGATGCAATATTTTTGCCTGCAAGGCCTCAGTCGATATGTTCCATTTGAAGAAAGATGATTTTTGCGCACAGGTTGATGATGTAATTACAGTAGGAGAGTTTTATGAAAAATCAGCAGGCGCAAGTATTATATTTACATAAGTTTATAGTGTACTTTTTGTAGTTCAATTAATTACAGAAATATAGTACAAAATGCACTGACAGGTAACGTAAATACGGTGTATTTTTGTATATGAAAATAAATTGCATTCCTGCCTTTATAGCGCTCTTTAAATAACAGATGAAATCGTTTTTCAGGCCGCAGGTTTGCATTATAAAAATTTTAAAACTTTTACCTAACTAACTATAACATTATTATGAACTCCTTATTTAGAATAACAGCCCTTTTGATCTTTACATTTTCACTGTATACCGGGGCGGCATTTGCTCAACAGGAAGATGATCCTAATAACCCGAGAACCTGGAAATATTTTAAGATCTTTGCGAGAGCTGAAGATGACAGTATTTTCATTACAGGGCAGGATGATATGGGAATTGACCCAAAACTTGAGAGCTATACAATTGTGGTTAACCTGATGGACGGTAATCCTCAGAACCAGTTTGTTGTACTAGGTGATGAAGCGGACCCTTCGGCACAAAGATACGCATGGAGTCAGCTCTCAAAAAAAGTGCAGGAGGGGCTTATTAACTGGACAGGTACTAATAAAGAGAACATGAACGCGAAGCGGCTTGATTACGCAAGCGTATTTTTAGATGTGATAAGACAAATAAAGATAAAAGAATTTGTGGCTCCGCCTAAAAAAGAAAGAGTCATCAGAAGCACAACAGCTTATATTAATCCGTATTTCCAGCTGTTTGGAGGCGAGAAGCTTGGTATTCCCCTTAAGAGATCAATAGGTTTTACTTTTGGAATTGGAAATAAATACAGTGCTCCGTTTGAAAGTGATTTGATCAGTATAGGTATGAATATAATTGGTGTGAACATAAGTTATAATACTACTATTGATAATCTTAATACGCACACAATTGATAAATCAAGCGGCGATAATTACCCATGGAAGCAGTACAACAATATTTTTTCACCGCTCAGGGCAATTGAGCTAAGTTATGTTATTCCGCTCGGAAATTTCCTGGAAGTTGGTGTTTTAAGCGATATAAAGTACGGCGGGTATTCTACATCAGCTTTGGGTCCCCAGTACAAGTTTTATGAAAACGGAGATACAACTAAACAGCTTCCCAATAATGTACTGAAAGGTACATATCTGAATGTGGAGTTCCGTTACCCGTTCAGGATGTTCGGCTCAACCCGCTCGCAGGTATATGTTGCTTACTATGCCAACGAAACAAACATAGGGCTTATAACCCGCGAGAGCAGACTGGCAGGGGCAGTGTTCGATTTCAGAACGAATATTACACTGCAAAAGATAAGAAACTTCCAGATATTGCTTGAAGTAATGGTATCAAATATTGGTGAAGGATTTGCGCTCAATTCTTTTGCATTCGGACCATCAGTGAGACTATCAAAAACTGAAAGCGGCAGGTTCGGGGTTATTACCGCATTTATAAATGCCAGGTTTAAACTTGGTGATTTTTTTGATGAACGTGAAAAGAAGTAAAAAAAGTGAATATTAAGATTCAATAAAACATATTATCCAATTTATTATATTATATAGTTACAGGAGAAAATGGCTGTGTTAAACAAAATTAAAGAACAATCAAACAAAACAAAGGAAAAATACTCACAAAAGTATGTTACCCCTGAAGAAGCAGTAAGAGTTATAAAATCAAATGACAGGATATATATTCAGTCAGGGTGCGCTTACCCGCAAAGACTTGTAGAAGCAATGACTGCTCGCGCAACGGAGCTGAACAATGTTGAAATCTGCCATTTAATGGTGTTTGGAGAAGCTCCGTATATGAAACCCGAAATGGAAGGTCATTTCAGGCATAACGGATTTTTTCTGGGAGGAAATACAAGAAAGCATGTTAATGCCGGTAAAGCTGATTTTATGCCGATATTTTTAAGTGAAATACCAAAACTTATCCAGCATGATACAAAACATAAAGTAGATGTGGTGTTCATACAGGTTTCACCGCCTGATATGCACGGGTTCTGCAGTATGGGTGTGGCAGTTGATTGCACCAAGGCTGCCGTACACGTTGCAAAATATGTTATTGCACAGATAAACCCAATGATGCCGAGAGTTCACGGTGATAGTTTTATTCATATTAATGATATTGATTTCGCATTTGAATTCGAGCAGCCGCTGCAGGAATTGCCCGGTATGCATGCCGAGAAAGACCCGGAAGAAATAAAGATTTTCGAGAAGATCGGGCAGAACATAGCAGATCTTATCGAAGATGGTTCAACACTTCAGATGGGTATTGGCGCAATACCTGATGCAGTGCTGGCAAGACTTACAGACAGGAAGGACCTGGGTATTCATACAGAAATGTTCAGTGACGGCGCTATCCCGTTAATTGAAAGCGGAGTGATCAATTGTGATAAAAAAACACTGCTTCGCGGAAAAATAGTCACATCATTTGTACTTGGCTCTCACAGGCTGTTTGAATATATCCATGAAAACCCTTTTGTTGAAATGAGAACTACAGAGTTTGTAAATGACCCGTTCACTATTGCAAGAAATGACAAAATGATAGCGATAAATTCCTGTTTACAGGTTGATATGACCGGGCAGGTATGCTCTGATTCAATAGGCTACAATTTTTACAGTGGTTTTGGCGGTCAGGTTGATTTTATCCGCGGAGCAGCGCGCTCTAAAGGCGGCAAACCTATTATCGCTTTGCAATCAACCGCAAAAAAAGGCTCAATATCGCGTATTGTACCTCATCTTGATGAAGGTGCAGGAGTTACAACCTCACGCGGTGACGTGCATTGGGTTGTGACAGAATACGGAGCAGTTGATCTGCATGGAATGAATGTAAGAGAGAGAGTGAACGCACTGATAAGTATTGCTCATCCAAAATTCCGTGAAGAAATAGAAAAAGCTGCTAAGTTAAGAAATTTTATTTAAGCTAAGATTTGATTTTGTTCGCAAATTATAAAATATTCGGGAAGTTTATTAATGACAAAAACAGCAAGAATTGACTGGATTGAAGGATTTAAATTAAAAGGAACGACAGACAACGGAAAAACAGTAATGATGGATACCGGTGAAAATGCATCTGCGGCTTCGCCTGCGCAGCTTTTGCTGCAGGCACTTGCCGGCTGCACAATGATGGACTGTGTACTGATAATCGGTAAAGCAAGAAAGAAGATAGATAAATTCTGGGTTGATGTAACAGCTGAAGAGACAGAAGGACATCCTAAAATATATAACAAGATACACGTTACTTATAACTTTATTGGCAGCGAGCTTGATGATGATACTATCAAAAGAGCTATCAGCCTCTCAGAAGAAAAATACTGCAGAGTGCATGCAATGCTGAGTAAATCATCTGAAATTTCATCTTCATATAATCTGAATAAACGAACAGTAAATTAATTAATAAGGTTAAGGTTTAGTGAAGAGAAATAAGAAGTATACAATTACCGAAAGGTAATCACAGCCAACCCCCGTAATATCCTGAATATTGGATGTATCGGGGGTTTTTTCTTAACGAAAACTTAATATAAACCTTACAATACTCTAACGGCTTAACCATAATTTTACATTAATTATTAAGATATTAACATAAAACAAACAATTTAACGGCATATGAAAAAAATACTTGTACTTATTTTAGTTTTAATGATTGCAGGCCCAGCAATATATTCACAGGATAAGAAACCGGTTGAAAAAGGCGGAAAGGTCTGGGGTTATGTGTTCGGTGATTATTTCTTTAAAGCTTCCGGTGACTCCACCGGCAGCGGGACGCAATATTCATCATACGGTAATTCATACCAGGGATTTGAAATAAGGCGCGCTTACCTTGGCTATGATTATACATTCAACGATAAATTTTCTTCGCAAATATTACTCGAGGGAAATGATAAGATACTTACAAGTACGCGGCTGGGATTATTCATAAAAACTGCGTTTGTAGAATGGAAAGCCTTTGAGAAAGTCAGTTTTGCTATTGGACTTGTGCCAACACCTACATGGAGCTGGGCATTAAATGAAAAAGCATGGAATTACAGACAGGTTGAAAAAACAATTGTTGATATGCGCGGTTTTGGAAATGCAAGCGATCTTGGCGTATCTGCCAGGGGTAAGTTTGATAAGGCTGGCAATTACGGATTTGGTTTAATGATTGGTAACGGCAACGGGCAAAAACCTGAGATAAATAAATTCAAAAAATATTACGGTACATTATTCGCAAAACCTGTTAAGGGACTTCAGATGGAAGTATACGGAGACTATGAACCCGCCGCAGATGATAAAAATAAAACCACTTTAAGAGGATTTGCCGGATATACATACGAAAAATTCAATTTCGGGGTAGAAGTATTTCAGCAAACACAGAAAAACGCAGGCGGAAAAGATATTGATGCTGTTCCGTTCGGGGTAAGCGGTTTTGTTTGGGGTAATCTTTTGGGAAGGGAAAATATTCCAATTTTGAATGTGTTTGCAAGATATGATATGTATAACCCTGATACAAAAAATGATTCAACAGGCTACAAAGAGAACTTCATCACTGTAGGTCTTGATTACATGCCTATTGATAATGTTCACTTCATGCCGAATGTATGGGTGAATACATATTCAGCCAAAAATTCATCAGCAAGTGAACGCAAAGCTGATGTTGTTGTAAGAATGTCTTTCTTTTTTGTATTTAAATAACTATACATTCAAATTGATTTATATTTTAAGGAGCCATTTGGCTCCTTTTTTATTTTTCATTGACTTAAGTCAATTACAAAAGCCTCTTAAATTACTATTTTAGTATACATACTAAAGCATAATTCACTTGATATTTCCAAAAAAAAATCAGAAATTTAGGCAAACTATTACTATCTAAATGGTAAAGATATACCTTTTCTTATCTATTCTTATTGGTATTGCGGCAGGGATAGGATCAGCAACATTTTATTACGCAAAGGGGTATTCATACATGCAGGATGACCCTGCGGCCTGTGATAATTGTCACATAATGGATGACCAGTACAATGGCTGGCAGCGCGCTTCGCATCGCTCTGTTGCCACTTGTAATGACTGCCATACTCCCAAAGATTTTACAGGCAAGTGGTTTACCAAGGCATTAAACGGCTGGAACCACAGTTATGCATTTACATCAGGTGATTTTCATGAGCCCATACAGGTGAATCAACGGAACAGGGATATACTCGAAGCAAATTGCCGGTACTGTCACAACACTATGGTATCAGGCATTACATTCCATGAAACTGAAAATACTAAAATTCAGTGCACTTCGTGCCACAGAAGCGTTGGACACATGAAATAGAATCAAAATATCAAATGTCAAAATCCAAAAGACAAATAAAATATCAAACAATTAAATATACTATTGTATAATGGCGAACCCGATAAATAAAAAATATTTCCTCATCTTTTTCATTACAGCATTAGTAACAGTTGGTATTACGCTTTTACTGATCAATGTATTTGAAAAGAAACAGGAAGCAAACCTGTATCCTTCGGTATTCAAACCGGTTGGTGATCATGAAACGGATCCTAAAATATGGGGAGAAAATTTTCCCTATGAATACGATACATATTTAATGACGCAGACAAATGAGGGTCCAACTTACTACGGCGGCAGCGATAATTACCAGAAGCTTGATAAATATCCTGTACTGAAAACACTTTTTGCGGGATACCCCTTCAGCAAAGATTACCGTGAAGAACGCGGTCATTACTGGGCTATTACGGATGTTAAGGAAACAAAAAGAGTGAATGATAAAACCCCGAATACATGTATAAGCTGTAAAAGCTCGCAGGTTCTGATTGATGTGGAGAAAATGGGAACCGAAGCATTTTACAAGGCAATGTTCAAAGATGTTGGGGCGCATTATGATAAAGGGATAGGATGCCTTGACTGCCATAATCCCAAAACAATGGAGCTTCGCGTAAGCCGCCCGGGATTCATTGAAGCTATGCAGCGCAGGGGTATAGATGTTACAAAAGCTACGCGCGAGCAAATGAGAAGTTATGTATGCGGACAGTGTCACGTAGAATATTATTTTAAAGGTGAAGGCAAGTATCTGACTTTCCCCTGGGATAAAGGCTTAAGTGTAGACAGCATTGAAGCGTATTATGACGAGTATGATTTTAAAGACTGGGATCACGAAACGTCCGGTGCCCCGATGATAAAAATGCAGCACCCCGAGTTTGAAACATGGTCAACCGGTATTCACGCAAAAAGCGGCGTTACATGTGTTGATTGCCATATGCCGTATGAAAGACAGGGTTCGGTTAAGGTTACCAATCACTGGATTAAGAGTCCATTGCGCAATATTAACAATGCTTGCCAGACCTGCCATAAGTGGAGTGAACAGGAACTCTCAAACAGGGTAAAAACTATTCAGGATAGAGTTTATGAACAAATGATGAGATCAGAAACAGCTATTGTTGATGCTATCAATGCCATCAAGGCGGCAAAAGATGCCGGCGCTACTGATGAGCAGCTTAAGGAAGCGAGAAAATTACACAGACGCGCGCAGTTAAGGTGGGATTTTGTAGCCGCTGAAAACTCCATGGGTTTCCATTCACCCCAGGAAACACTTAAGACTCTCGGTAATGCTATAGATTATGCAAGGCAGTCTCAGCTAGCCGCGGAAAAGCTGATGAAAAACGTTGCAGCAAAGTAAAGTAAGCTGATATAAGTAGATTGAAATCAAAAGGGAGCAGATGCTCCCTTTTTGATAAATAGCCCATTTTTGCGATAACTTTATGACAAATATTTGGTTAATTTTGTAGAAGAACTCTAATTAACGGAGGAAGAACCATGGTTGAAATTAACACAGTATACGAAGGCGGCCTTCATTGCAAAGCCGTTCACAAACCAAGCGGAGTAACTATAGAAACTGACGCGCCGGTTGATAACCGCGGCAAAGGCGAAAGTTTTTCACCAACAGATCTGTTGGCAACATCACTTGCTGTATGTTATTTAACAACAATGGGTATTGCCGCTGAAGACAGGGGAATAGATATGAAGAGCGCCACCTGCAGGATCGAAAAACACATGAGCACAGATTCACCTCGCAGAGTTGTTAAACTTGTAGCCGAAATTATTTTTCCTCTCGGAATACCGTTTGATAAACGCGGCATTCTTGAAGCAGTTGCACTTCATTGCCCGGTATCCAAAAGCCTGAGCGCTGATATTGATGTGGACCTCAAACTCCATTTCCCTGACGGCCAGGATATGGAAGAGCATACGCATCATTAATATCCGGAAAAGATATATTGAAAGAAAAATTTGCAGACAATAACGGGAATATTGTTCAGTATCTCATTAGCTATAATGAACTGACGAGTATTCCCGTTGTATTTATACCGGGCGCATTGGTGAACGCTGAGGAATTTTATAATGATATTAAAGATTACCTGGATTTTTCGGTTATCATTATAAGCCACCGCGGTCTTGGAAAAAGCAGCACACCGTTACACGGATATTCCAAAGAACATTTGGTTTCTGATGTAAGAGCAGTAGTACTTGAAGAAAAGCTTGATAAATTCTTCATTGCCGGACACTCTTTTGGTTCATCAATTGCCTCGGCATATGCAGTAAAATATCCGGGTGAGGTGAAAGGATTGATTCTTGGTGATTATCCGCCGGGCTATCCCGCCTATCCGCCGGAGTGGGCGGAAAGAATATTTAACGATCGACCTGAAGCAAACAAAACCCTTGTTCAGGGACTCCAAAAGGAAAGCAAACATGAAATGTTCTTGGAACAGCTTTCAGAACTTAATATAAAACTTCTGATCCTGAAGGGTACAAAAGAAGATTCTCTCTTAAGTGAAAAAATGACAGGTAAAATATTGGCGGCAATTCCCGATGGTGAGTTGAAAATGATACGTAATTGCGGGCATGAGTTGTTTGGTGAAAATCCGAAGGAAAGTATGCAGGTAATAAATGATTTTA
>JAUQWQ010000170.1 GCA_030835085.1 Ignavibacteria bacterium | reverse complement strand
CATATCTGTTATCACTAAAATCTACTTCATATGTTCCGGCATTTTGCTTTTGGTTTACAAGTTCTCTAACAAATCTTCCCTGAAGATCATACACGATGAGTTTGACGTTTGATGTTTGTCGTTTCACACTGTACTTAATGTTTGTTTTTGGGTTAAACGGATTCGGATAATTTTGAAATAACATAAATTCTTTCGGTACTTCAGAAGACAATTGTTGTAAACCAACTAAAAATGTTGTGTCTCCTCCGTTTGTTGTGTGAATACCTGTTGCATTAAAATATGCCCAGCCATTATTTTTATTAATGAATTGAACAGAAGCAAATCCAGCTATACCAAACGATGTATCAGGCACCTGGAATAACCAGTTATTACCACCATTTATAGTTTTATATATAATGCCTCTATACCTGCTGCCTCCGTAATTTACCTGTCCTCCTACTCCGTAAATTGTATCTTTATTTAAAAAACTGAACTTAACTATTTGAGAAAGATTTATTATGCCGCCTGCCGGAAGCGTTTGTTTAAACCAGTTTGAGCCGCCATTGGTTGTTTTTTTTATGCATGAATCACCTGCAATAAATCCCGGCATACATTTCCAACCCGTTAAGCTGTCTGAGAAATGCATATCTGTAAAATTCTCACCCGGAAGGTTTAATATCCAGTTCATACCGCCGTTCGTGGTTTTGTATATATTCGGCAAGGCTGAACTGTTAGACATAAACCCTATCCTTGCATTATACATGTATATCTTATTCGGGTTCTGATTACCTGATGAAAATTGATTCTGCCAGTTTACACCCCCGTTGGATGTGAAGAAGACGCCGCCGGAAAAACTTTCAGATGCTGCACCCCATATTGTGTCTAAACTCAAAACGTAAAAATCGACAAATGCTGTTGATAAAGGAACATTTATTACTTGCCAGTTAATGCCTCTGTTTGTAGTTTTGAATAATTTTTGAAATGATAATGCATAACCAGTATCGCGGTTTATAAACTGTACTTTATAGAAAGGAAAATTATTAGATATATTAAAACTCCAGTTATCCCCCCCATTCGTTGTATTAAGTATGAAAGCTGAATCATTTCCTGTTCTGTATAGTGTTGTGGCAAAACCGTTAAGGCTATCTACAAAAGTTATATCTGAAATACTTGCTCCATTTAAGTTCGGCATAAACTGCTGGTACCAAAAACCATTTGGGTTTAATGGCATAGCAAAGCCAAGCAATAATATTATTGTAAAAATGAGCGTAAGCGATATTTTAAGCAGCTTTTTCAAATTGTTAGGAATTTGATTAGTTAAAAATAATGCAATTTATTTGTATTTCCAAACAAAAAAGGCTGCCTTAATACTAAGACAGCCTTTGATCTATTTCTGTTATATTTTTAACTAGAACGGTAAGTCGTCATCTGTTGTTGTTGATGCAGGTTTACCTGCGGGTTTGGTTGAGCTGTAATTGCCGCCGTTACCGCCTCCGGAGTTATCACCTTTGGAATCAAGCATTATCATTTCATCAATTACAATTTCTGTCTTGTAATGCTTTTTCTTGTTCTCATCTTCCCAGTTACTGGTTTCAAGCCTGCCTTCAACATAAACTTTACTTCCTTTTTTTAGATAGTTGCTTATTGTTTCAGCCAGACCGCGCCATGCTTTGCAGTTATGCCACTCGGTTTTTTCCTGCCAGTTACCTTCCTGGTCCTTCCATTTGAGTCCGGTTGCAACTGAAAAACTTACCACTGCTATACCGCTCTGGGTATATTTCAGTTCGGGATCCTGTCCCAATCTGCCGATAAGCATTGCTTTGTTTAGATCTTTTGCCATGATGTTTTCCTTTCTTAGAAAACAGCCTATGATATCACCCGTCTTAAGTCCTGTATTCAGAACAGTGGTACCAGCTATTAATTAATTTGTTTTATTTTAGTTTTTAAGTGAGTATTTATGAACCGAATCTTTTGATAATAACAAAACGGTGTTCTTATCAAGTACTGCGATATCGGTTAAATTCTTAATATCAGGGAAACTGTAGAACTTAGAGTACTGCCCCTTCTTTAAGTCATAAATAATCAACTCATTGGGATGCAATATAAATAAATTATCATTAAAATACGCAATACTTTTTATGGGATTTTTTCCGCGCTTACTTATTTTTTTTACAAATACCCCAAAATTATTAAAATTTAAAAGCTCCCCTGTTTTTTTATCAAGTATCCACATATCAAGCTGATTGCCCTTCACAAGCTTCACGGGTTCATCAAGGCGCTCCGCGCCGATGCTGTTTGAGCCGAACACAATGCCGATTTCGCTGTAATCGTTAATCCTTGCTGCTTTGTAGTTGGTTGCATCGCATAATACATATACTTCGCCTGTGCTAAGTGTCATTACACCATTTGGATTAAATATCTTCTTTGATGACTCCGCGGTAAGGTTGTATGAATTGAAATCGAATGACAAAATGTAATTCAGGTTTATATCAAGCCGTTTGATACGGTTATTCTGGTAATCAGCCACAAGTACATCGAGACCGTTGGATGCATCAATGGAATACGGCTGGTTGAGCTCATTCTGCCCTAACCCTGAGCCGCCGAACGAAGCAAGCTCGACACCGCCGGTTGATAGCTTATAAATTTTGTTATCTTCAAGGTCCGATACAAATATAAATTCTTCCCTGGCTGTTGTTACTGAAACAGCATTTTTGAATTTACCGAAAGTGCCTTTGAATATCAGTGAATCATTAACGATTACGCTATCCTTCTGAGCGAATAATTCAGGAAGAGCGAAAATGAAAGTAAATATTACAATATATTTCAGCAGTGATAATTTCAATCTTCAAATCTCTTTTTATTTTTCAGGTAATCAACAAATACCTGTTCGCCAAGCTCGTTAAGTGATGAATAATACGCCTTGCCGCCGTTGGCAGCTGTGAATTCCTGAATGAACTGAATTAAATATTCATCTTGCGCAATCATAAACGTAGTAATTTTTATTTTCTCACGCCTGCATGCAACGGCTTCATCAAGAGTTTTGTTAATAATTTTCGGGTCAAGTCCCCATGAATTTTTATAAATGCGCCGTGAATTCGTCCCCGGCTCATATATAGCAGATGGCTTGCCATCGGTTATCATAATAATCTGTTTGTTCGCATTCTTTTTTCTGCGCAAAATACTGCGGGCAAGCTCTAACCCCGCTTTTGTGTTTGTGTGGTAGGGACCCACGCTCACAAACGGCAGCTCACTTACCGATACTTCCCGTGCTTCATCACCAAAGAGCACAATGTTCAATGAATCCTTGCGGTATTTTGAAAGTATGAGCTCAGATAGTCCTAGGGCAACCTGTTTGGCGGGTGTAATTCTATCCTCGCCGTACAATATCATACTGTGGCTTATATCAACCAGCAGCACAGTTGCAGCCGAGGTCTGCATTTCAGTTTCGTATATTTCAATATCATCTTCATTCAGGCTGAAGTTATCTATGCCTTCACGCTTAAATGCATTGCTGAGGGTCTGTGTGGTATCAATATTCTGCGGCTGATCGCCAAACTGGTATTTTTTTGTTGTATTGTTGCGCTCAATCCCTTTGCCGCTCATTGGTGATTCATGAAATCCTTCAGGCGATTTTTTCATATTGCCGAATATCTCTTTGAATGAATCCTGGCGAATTTTCATTTCACCCTTAGGTGTTAAGGTGAACATACCGTCAGTATCATCTATCAGGCCTTTTTCTTTCAGCTTATCGATGAAGTCGCTGAGCGACATATTCTCATCAAAGAAATTGTACCGCTCATCGAGCTGGCTAAGCCAGTCAAGAGCTTCATTCACGTCACCGGATGTCTGTAATAGAATATAGCTGAACAAATTTAACAGCTTTTCAAGCCTTTGTTCATCTGTAAGGGAGCTTTCGTTCCATTTGGAATATATTAATTTCATTTTCTTATGCTGATTTACAGCAAAGAAATATTATAATTGCTTTACCGGTTTGTTACCTCTGAATAGAATACTTATCAGATAATATTCCTGAGGTATCTTAAGATAAGATCAGGATAAATACCGAATGCGAATAAGCCGATAACGGAAATTACCGCCGCAGTATATGAAAAATCTGACCTGTAATCTGTAGTTGTTTCACCAACCGGTTCGTAGAACCACATATATAATATTACTTTGATGTAATAGTAAACACCCACGAGGCTTAATAAAATCCCGACGATTGCCACCCACAGGTAATTAACCTGTATTGCCGAAAGGAATATGTAGTATTTACCCCAGAAGCCGGCAAAAGGCGGAATGCCCGCAAGCGAAAATAAGAAAATTGTCATAAGGAGTGATAACATTGGATTGGTCTTTCCAAGACCTTTATAGCTTTCAAGCGTATTTTTGGAAGCACTATCGCCGGTCTTTTCTTCAACCATTGATATTATTATGAATGCGCCGGACTGCATAAGTATATATGATACCAGATAAAATAATACCGCACGGATTGAAAATGAATTGATGGATAAAAATCCAACCATAATATAACCCGCATGCGCAATGCTTGAATATGCAAGCAGTCTTTTGATATTTGTCTGCACTAAGGCAACTACGTTGCCGTAAAGCATAGTGAGTATAGCCACCATCGCAACAACCATCGAAATATTATTCAGCGCGAAAATTGAGAAGAAAGATATCAGCGCACCGAATGCGGCGGTTTTACCAACGCTTGACATCATTCCTGTAACAACTGTAGGCGCACCCTGGTAAACATCGGGTATCCACATCTGCAATGGGAAAGAACCTGTCTTAAAAATGAATGCTATGAACACAAGCGTTAATCCCAGCAGGTAGAAAGTATCTTTCTGCGGGTGGGTGTCTGTGATAGCTGTATAATTTGTTGAGCCTGTATAACCGTAAATGAATGCGATACCGAGCAGCAGGAATCCCGTTAAGAACGCGCCAAGAAGAAAGTATTTTATCGCACTTTCGTTTGATTCAACTTTCCGCCTCATGAATCCGGCAAGAACGTAGAAGCAAATTGACATAAGCTCAAGTCCCACAAAAACTACTATCAGGTCATTGGCCTGACCCATAAGCATCATACCAAAGAGCGAGAATATGAGCAGTGAGTAATACTCACCGTGATTGATCTTTTCCTGCTGGAGGTAATTCTTTGATGAAAGCACGGTTATGAATATCCCCGAAAGCAGTACTATATTTAGCACTGAGGTAAGCGTATTGACCCTCAGGAATTTATTATAGATAATGAAATTTTTGCTGAGATCACCAAACGAGAATGTGATGGCTGCGACAAGAGCGGCTAAGGAAAAATAAAATATCAGCGTTTCGCTGGTTCCTTTTTGTGATTTGGGAAATATAGTTTCCAGAAGCATTATTACAAGACCCGCGCCGCCGATTATCAATAACGGGATCGAATTAGCAAAATCTAAAGAATTGATCAATTTAATATCCTTGGTTAATTTATCCTGTAAATTTGAATATTACTAATGTTGTGAAAATGTACTATAAATATTTCTTAAGCCAGTTCAATATTAACTCATTTACTTCCGGTTTTTCTTCAATCAGAAATTTTCCGTGTTTCTCTGTATCATACACCTTCATCTCTTTTGGATTCTCACAGAAATTCTCATATATCCATTTCTGTCCCGCTTCGTGGTCGCCATCTTTCGAGCCGCATATCAATAAAACATTTTTGATCCTTGTGAAGTATGGCCTGCCCATCATCATTTCATTGTAACCGGTGAAAGATTCGAAAGTTGGTTTGCCGTTGGAAACGGCGATTGGTATTTTCACACCGCAATTAAGCGCGGCATAAAGCGCAATATTGCCGCCAATTGATGTACCAATAACTGCAATTCTTGATGAATCAATACCCTTATGGATTTTAGCCCAGTCAGTTACTGCTTTAATATCCAGCGGCGCCTGTTCAGGGTCCATTAATATATCTTCAAGCTTGCCGTTCTGTTTACCTGACTTACCATGTCCCCTGATATCATATGCAAGCACTTTGAATCCGCTGCCAAGCAGTGAATCAATAAAGCTTTGCTTCCATTGTTTGCGGTCTTCATTAAACTGGTGAACCAGTATAACCAGCGGCTGTGATTCATCTTTATTTGATTCCGAAAAATATAATGAACCTGAAATATCTTTTTTATCTGAAGTTGTTACAGTAAAATCTTCGTTTACAACAGCAGGCGGTGTGTTATTGGATCTGACATTATTTACCTGCGAAGTTTTATTTTTATTGCTATCCTGTAACCGCGAAAGTTCATTCCTATCCTTAGTACAGCCTGTTATGCTGATAAAGATGAGAACAGCCAGAGATAGAGTTAATAATTTCAATTTTTTATACTATAACCCTCAAAAATAGCAATATTTATTAACTATTTCAATTCTTTATTCCTGAGCGAAGCGAAGGAACTCAACAGGTAAATATAATATTTACTAACATGCCGCCCCTACGGGGCTCTGTTATAATGGGAACCGTTAATCTGCAAACATTCCACCCCTCCGGGGTTAAAGGCGTAGGCGTCATGGCTTTGTTTACCCCTGACGCCATTACATTATTCCTTATTATTAATCATTCAGAAGGCAGGCAAGCCGTGCCTTCTACAAAAGCATGCGAAGAACATTGAATCCATTACGATCTTGGCCGGTTTTTTTTCTCACCAAATGATCTTACCATCACTCCTGATGTACTTTTCAGCTCTGGTTAAAGGATCATTTGAGGTATAATATCTGCACACTCCGTTTTGCCATTTGCCGGGTGAGAAGAAATAGCCTGTTTCGAGATACCCTTTATCATCATATTTCAGCTCAGCTTTGATAATTACATCACCTTTTTCATTTATGAATGCATTGTAGCAATTATTTTCGGGCAGGTCAGATTCTTTGAACTTGATAAAAACGGGAGCCAATCCTTCGGAAAACTCCCCTGCCCTTTCATATATCGCAGGGAGGAGTACCGAATTTTCGTTTTGCATATAACCATACTTTTCGTTCAGGATAAATGCGTCAGGAAAATTCTTCTCTGGTTTTTCTTTGGGTGAAACAACATCAATTAGGGCACCTTGTTGATCTATATATCGAATATTACCTGCCGGATCAACAAACTTAGCCAGTCCATTATTAAAATTCATAACTGTAATAGCCTGTAGATTAAATTCAATCTCTGCACTAACATTTATACATTCCCAGGATAAAATTTCGGTACCTTTGTACACAAAAGCTCTTCCTTCGCTGAACTCTTTCGCAAAGGCATATTGTGGTTTGATGCTTAAGTAACCCTGATTATTAATGTAGCCGTATTTGTATCCATTTTCTGTAAATACTTTTACCGGGTATAATGTATCGGGAGATTGCGCAAAACCTACTGCAGTAACAACAAAGATTAATATTAAGGCTATCTTAATCACCTTATAACTGAACTTCATCGGCTTTTGCGGGAATATCAACATCTTTGTAATTTATCTCACCAAGCATGCTTTTTAAAGCTTCCTGCTGATCGGGATCGCCATGAACAAGGAAAATTTTATCAAGTGTACCTTTTGTGAACTTACCGAAATACTCTCTCAGCTCATCTCTATCAGCGTGAGCGGAAAATGAATTCAGTACATATATCCTGGCTTTCACTGCATGCTCTTCGCCGAATATTCTAACGAACATTCCCTGTTTGCCTTCGGCTTCAACTATACGCCTGCCGAGTGTGTGCGGCGCCTGGTAGCCGACAATGAGTATCGTATTTTTTTCGCTGCCTATGTTATTCCTTAAGTGATGTACAATTCTGCCTGATTCACACATACCGCTTGCGCTGATTATCATGCACGGACCCTTGAAGTAATTCAGCTGTTTTGAATCCTCAACATCTTTGATGTATGTTAAATTCGAGAAGCCGAATACATCTACTCCGCGGGAAATAAGCTCAGCAGTTTCCTTATCAAAACACTCATGGTGCAGCTTGAATATATCAGATACATTTGTACTTAAAGGACTATCAACAAATATAGGAATTTTAGGCAGCAGATTTTTTGAAAAGAGTTTGGAAAGTGAGTAAACAATTTCCTGCGTTCTTCCCACGCTGAAAGCCGGAACGATAATTTTTCCGCCGCGCTGAAGCGCTTCTTTTACCACACCAAGAAGCTGCGCATCCATATCGATTGCTTTATCGTGCACCCTTCCGCCGTAGGTTGATTCCGATATCATAAAATCAACATCACCCATATGGTCAGGGTCACGCAGTATAGGCAAATGCGGTCTTCCGATATCACCGGTAAATCCGAACTTAATGTTTTTGCCGTTTTCCTTTATATCAAGCCTTACCTGTGCGGAGCCTAATATATGACCCGCATCAAAGTAAGTAACCTGTACGTTTCCGCCAAATCCGTTAATGCTGAATTTTTTATTATAGGGCATGCATTTAAAAAGGGTCATAATATTTCGTACTTCATCAAAACCGTAAAGCGGTTTGAATAAAGGTTCATGATTTTTGATTTTCTTCCTGTTAACGAATTCTATGTCACGGGTCTGTATATGCGCGCTATCCTGAAGCATTGTTGCGCACAGGTCACGTGTAGCATGTGTGGCGTAAATATCCCCACGGAAACCGGCTTTCCACAGCCCAGGCAGGTTCCCGGAGTGATCAATGTGCGCGTGCGAAAGCACGACGACATCAAGCTCTTTGGGGTCAAACAGGAAATGTTTATTTATGTTGTATGCTTCTTCTCGTTTACCCTGGTAAAGCCCGCAATCAAGCAGAACTTTTTTACCGGATATTTCAAGCAAATGCTGTGAACCTGTAACTGTTTGTGCTGCACCGCAAAATTTTATTTTCATTTTAAATTCCCGTCACCCTGAACTTGTTTCAGGGTCTGCTTTCATACTCTGATTTTGTAAAGTAAATTGGTTATAGTTCTGATTTATAGATACAACATACAATTTCTGAGTGTAAGATTAAATGTAATTTGCGTTAACAATACCCATAAATAAAAAGCCGGTTAAAACTTAACCGGCTTAAAAATCCTCAATAAATACAGATCAAAGTCTATTTTATCAACACCATTTTTTTTGTTTCGGAATAATCCCCTGCCGATAATTTATAATAATAAACACCGCTGGGATAGTCCGCAGCATTCCATTCCGCTTCATAGTACCCTGCTGTTTGTATTTTATCAACTAATGTTTCAACTTCTTTGCCTAATACATCATAGACTGTAAGTTTTACATCCGCATTTTCGGGCAATGCGTACTGAATTTTTGTTACAGGATTAAATGGATTAGGATAATTTTGATAAAGCTTAAATTCAGATGGAATTTCTGTGGATATTTGATTTATACCAACTAAGCTGGTATCGCCATATAAAATACCATCAATAAAACATCCCTTCAGCGTATGCCCCAATGA
>JAUQWQ010000169.1 GCA_030835085.1 Ignavibacteria bacterium | reverse complement strand
GGGGTTTCCGCCAATGAAGGCTCCACGTCGGTTGGTGTGAATGACACATTGAACGGTAATACGACCTCGGATATTGCCAACGACAAGTCCACAAATTCATCAACCGCGACCACTGATTATCAGAACGACAAGTCTTCAACGGCGACCACCGATTATCAGAACAACAAATCAACCACCAACACAGCAACTGATAACTTAAATGACAAATCCACAAATACCGACACCACTACTACCGATTATCAAAACGACAAATCTACTACATCCACACAAACCGCCACTGATAATTTCAATGACAAATCCACAAATACCGCCACCACTACTACCGATTATCAAAACGACAAATCTACTACCTCCACACAAACCGCCACTGATAATTTCAATGACAAGTCTACTGCTAACTCCGACCAGAATAATAACAAGTCAACCAATAACGCAGACCAGAACAACGACAAGTCGACCAACAACGCTGACCAGAACAACAACAAGTCTACTAACGCAGATCAGAACAACAACAAATCAGTTAATACTGACAATTCAGATCAGGGGAACAACAAGTCTACCAACAACGCTGATCAGAACAACGACAAATCTGTTTCTAACTCCGACCAAAACAACGACAAGTCTACTAACAATGCCGATCAGAATAACAACAAGTCGGTGAATACCGACAATTCAGACCAGGGTAACAACAAGTCTACCAACTCCGATCAGAACAACGACAAGTCGACCAACAATGCAGATCAGAACAACAACAAATCAGTGAATACCGACAACTCCGACCAGAACAACAACAAGTCGACCAACTCCGATCAGAACAACGACAAGTCGACCAACACGACCCAAACCGACTTTAACAACAACAAGTCGACGAACACGAGCCAGACCGATGTGAACAACGACAAATCCCAGTCTGACGTCGGCAACAACAAATCTACTAACACGAATCAGACCGACGTGGCCAACAACAAGTCTCAGAATGACGTTGGCAACAACAAGTCGAATAATCAATCCGACTTTAATAACGACAAGTCTAATAATCAGTCCGACTTTAATAACAACAAGTCGAATAACCAGAACGACGTGGCCAACGACAAGTCCCAGACTGATGTTGGCAACAACAAGTCAAATAACCAGAGCGATTTTAACAACAACAAGTCCCAGAATGACGTCGGCAACAACAAGAGCATCAACGTATCCCTCACTGATTCGCTTAACGGCAATGACCTGAGCGAAGACAGCCTCTCTGCATCGGGCACCGGCAGTGCGTCGATTAACGAGGGTGGAACTGCGACGATCACCAACACCACCACAACAGACAGCAACAACGACAGTTCCAATAGAAGCGTGAACGCCGAAGCCGCTGAGAAGGGTGTTGCCGCCGTCAATTCTACAGTTACCACCAACAACGACTCATTCAACAACAGCAGTTCGAGCGATGCTAACAATGCCAGTGCAGCGGCCAACAACGGCTCCACGGCCACGGTAGACAACAGCGACAACAGCCTCAACGCAACTGCTAGCGATGGTTCAGTTGCCGCTTTGGGGAATATAGCCGTTTCCAGTAGCGAATTGAACGCTACGGTTAGCGGCACCCTCAACGCTGGCCCGCCGACTGGCTCATACGTCTCCGGCGCCAACAGGGTCGACAGTAGTGCATTTAACAGCGTCAACGGCATCACGAACGTCTCCCAGAACACCGGCGCCATGTCTTCAATTCAGCAGTCGGTTAACGTCCAGGGCAACGTCAACGTTACCAAGTAGATGCGGTTAAGCGCCGGCGGCGGCTTCTCACCGCCGCCGGCAATTGTCGTACGGTCCTTGCCTGAAGTCACGGGCTGACCGACAAGGAGTAGTTCATGCGACAATTCATCGACCTTACGGTTGTCGGAGCAGCGTTCGCGGTCGGCCTCCTGCTGACTGGCGTTGCGCAGGCGGAAGTAGTTTCTTCCGCGCCGGCCGACCAGGTCCACGCGGTGGACGCTTCAGGATGCGGTGATCCGCTTACCGGTGAGCAGTTGAACGGGCTTACCGGGGGGCAGGACATCCAGATCGAAAGGATTCTGGAGCAGATCACCAATGCAAACCTGAATGGCCAGATGAAGCAGCCATCGCTGGTGGGCTCGCCTATCACCGGCTATAACATGCTTGCCACCGGCGCACTCGACAACGTCAGCGGGATCGCCACCGTGATCCAGAATTCCGGCAACCAGGTAATCATCAACAGTGCAACAATACTCAATCTCTACGTGGACTGACCATGATCCGCACTATCTTTGTCTGTCTCCTTCTTGCTATTACGCCGTCCCTGTCGCTTGCCGGGTTCGTAACCGTCCCGGCGGCGACGGGGGGCAATTTGTCGGTCAAGGTGAAGAGCGTGAAGGAGATTCGCTTCCGAACTGTTGTCAAGCAGCAGTACGACTTCAGTTGCGGTTCGGCGGCCTTGGCCACGCTTCTGGCATACCACTATGAGGACAAGGTTACCGAGCAGGACGTCTTCAAGGAAATGTTCGAAAAGGGAAACCAGGAAAAAATCAGGCGCGAGGGGTTCTCGCTTCTTGATATCAAGAACTACCTCGGAACACATGGGTATCGGGCCGACGGCTTCCGGACCACCCTCGACAAGTTGGCTACCATCGGGGTGCCCGCAATCGTTCTGATAAACCACAACGGCTATCGCCACTTCGTGGTGGTAAAGGGGATCAGTCAGAGGGAAGTGCTGCTGGGCGACCCGGCGGCGGGGCTGAAACGGATGGCGCGGGCCGATTTTGAGCCCATGTGGAACGGGATTTTCTTTCTGATCAGAAACAATAAGGATGTGGCGCAGAGCAATTTCAACCGTTCGGGCGAATGGAGTGTGCAGGCTAAGTCACCACTCGGGATGGCCATGACTAACAGTGACCTGGCCCGGGTGACCTTTCTTCTCCCCGGCAGAAACGACTTTTAGGTAGAACGATGAAGATCCCAAGGGGAGTCCGGATTATCAGTGTAGCAGCAGCATTGGCAGTCGCCGCGCCTTCTGCTGGGCAGGTTCTGACGGAGCTCGACGGGCTCGATGCCCGTGAGGCCGTCTCCGATCAGGAACTGGACGGCATGCGGGGCGGGTATGTCACGGATAACGGAGTTGCAATTCTGTTCGGTATCCAGCAGGCTGTGTTTACCGACGGAAGGCTACAAGCAGTAACACCCCAACTGGTAGTTTCCGCAACAGGGCAGGCAGTTTCATCCTCTTCGCTCGCACGCTTTCAGGCGATTTTTGGCGGCGGAAAGGGCACCATTCAGGCAGGATCTACCGCCATTGTCCTCCCACCGACCATCATCCAGAACACCCTCGACGGACGGACCATCGATGCCGTTACGGTAATAAACACCGCCGTCCTGAACCTCTCTCGCATCCGCACCATGAACATATCGTCCATGATTTCCGGGCAACTTATTCAATCACTTCGCTGAAAATTCGAGGCCCCATCCCTAGAAGCTGAACGGCACCCGCAGGGTAAGCTGCACATCTGGCGCTGCTTCGGTCACCCCGACGCCGAGGGAGAGGTTTGCCGTTGTCTTGTCACCGAGCCTCAGGGAATAGCCAAACAGAAGCGTTCCCACGTGGGTAGTGGTGGCTTCTGAAAGTGTGGTACCGTTCTGACTATCTTTGCCGATGATGCTATGGTCGTAGCCGAGGCTGAAGGAAACGGCCTCGTTGAGGGCGATTCCCATGCCGAAATTGAAGCCGATGGCGTCGCCGGGATCATAGGAATCAATCCCGAGATCCTTGCCGCCGTCGGTATCATCCACATCCCTTTCGATGTTCCATAGGTAGCTGACCCCGCCGAAGAGCACAACCGGATCGGTGGGATAGATGGCCGACAGGCCGAACTGCAGTGCCCAGAACCCCGAGCCGGTCGGCTGCTCAAGAGGGTATGAGCTGTACTGGGGAGGATCATCGTTAACCTTCCTCTGACCATACGAATCTTCGAAGGGGCCCGTGCCGGTGTCGCTCTTCACGCGGAGACTGGTTATGTAGAACGGACCGGTAGTTGGGCTGTTGATCTGATACCTGATGCCGAATTCCACGTCACCAATCCCGTTGCCGTCCGAATCGAAAGCTTCGTCAACAAGCCCACTGCTGATATAGCTGCGTGTCAATGATTTATCCGTCTGGTAGACATAGGGGACTTTAACTTCGAACTCCAGACGGTTGGTCAGGCCGTAGCGGGCCGCCAGGGACCAGACATAGGCATCGCGATCGACGGCCCTGATATCAATGATTCCAACATGAACCGCCGGGACGAACGTGTACCCGACGAGGGCAACCCTGTTGGTCGTGGAATGGGAGTACTGGAACGACGGCTCCACCACCAGCGA
>JAUQWQ010000168.1 GCA_030835085.1 Ignavibacteria bacterium | reverse complement strand
TGCCAGGAGCCGATAAGATCCTTTGACGATTGAGAAAAACATACTGATGAAAGTATCAGGAACAGTAATATTGTTTTCATATATAGTTTATGATTTTTTATTTCCGGTTATCATTAAATAAGAAAAACTTCCGCGGTGCATACCCATAAACAGCCCGAGGAAGCACGCTTTTAAATGTCCTATCCTTACTGAATTAAGTTTTTCGCCCTGCAGCATCTTCTTTAATACAAAACTCACGACTGTAAACGGCGCATGCATAACTGATGGTGCTACTCTAAAAGAGAGATCTGTAACAGTAACATTTTCAGCACCGTTCAACTTCAACTGTTCAACAACTCCGTTTACATTTGGGAATGATGGCAGTGCCCAGCCTTTGCAGATCTCACGGTAGCAGTATTTAAGCAGCGGGTAAAATTTTTTCGATGGACGCTTTAAAAATCCATCTGCTATTGCAAATTTCTTGCCCGGTTTAAGTACGCGCATCATTTCCTTTACGAATGCGGCTTTATCATCACCCGGACAGTGGCATGCGCTTTCAAGCGCATAAGCTGCGTCAGCGGAATTATCATCAAACGGCAGATTGGTATAATCACCCAAAATAAGCTCTATATTACTATCAATGTTCTTTTGCCTGTTCAGCTCTCTTGCTTTTTGGATCTGCCACTCGACAATTGTAATGCCTTTAACTTTTTTTCCAGGATACATTTTCGCAAATGTCCTGCACGGTGCGGCCAATCCGCACCCCAGGTCATACACAATCTTATCGCTATCACCCAGCTTAAGGCTTTCAATCACGTACCGGTTCATAGCGCCCAGCATCTGCTCTCGCCAAAGCGGTATCATGGGGAACCTGTAATACCCGAAATGCATATTAAATTCACGGCTCCATTTGCCGTAATCAAGTCCCGTATCTTCGTAATAAGTTACAACATTTTGCGCGTTCTCGTTTGTTGTAACTTCCTTTAGCTGCTCGTTATCAGTCTGCTGCTCTTTGTTTTTCAGGATGGATTTGTATTTAAATTATTCCGGTTTTACGGCTTTAATTGAGTACATCAAAGGCATTTTCCCTTCAATTCCTTTAATTTCATAGTATCCCAGCTCATTTTGTACTGTGTTATTAAAACACTTATAATAGCTGTACGGATATTCCTTAAACTCCGTTACCCGCAGGTTTTGTTTCAGCAAAGCAGAAAAAACATCACTTAAAGGGTGATTCCACCCATACGATAACTGGTTAATAGCCCGGTCCTTATCCGCGTATGAGTGCCCCACTTCCTCAATAATTGGCTCAATGTTAAAATATGAATAATCCATATTTACACAATCATCATCGTACATCCATCTTACTGGGTGAAATTCAGCGATAAAAAATGTTCCGCCGGGTTTTAAATAGTGCGAAACAATATCCGCCCATTTATTAAGATCAGGCAGCCATCCAATTGTACCATATGATGTAAAAACGATATCATATTTTTTATCAAGAACATTTTTGAGTTCATATACATTTGAACATATAAATTCGGCGTCAAGTCCGAGTTCACTGTTAAGCTCTATGGCTGCATCAATTGCTTTATCAGCCAGATCAACACCTGTAACTTTTGCGCCGAGTCTTGCCCAGCTTAGTGAATCCAGCCCGAAGTGGCATTGCAGGTGGAGCAGTGATTTTCCGTTTACGTCCCCAAGCGCTTCAAGCTCTGCGGGATTTAGCGACGACTTCCCTTTCTTAAATGATGCAACATCGTAGAATTCAGATGTTACATGCACAGGTGTTTTTTTATTCCACAAATCGCGGTTTACTTCTATGTATTTTTCCATAATGATCTTTGTTGGTCACCTCACCCCTAACCCCTCTCCTGAAAGGTGAGGGGAACACAAATTTAGAATTTTCTTCCCTCCCTCTCCTCTCAGGAGAGGGAGACGGAGGGTGAGGTTAAATTTAATTCACCTTTATCTTATCAGCAATTTCTTTCGCTTTTCTGCGGAGTTCATCTGTTGAGGCATCCGGGCTATCGTATGCCAGGGCGACGCCCATTCTGCGGTACTTGCGTGTATTTGGTTTACCAAAAATCTTCACATCAGATTTTGGATATTTGGCAGCGTCTTCCAGTCCGCTGTACGCAGGATGATTAAGATTATCATCACCGGCAAGCACCACGGCGCTTGCGCCGGCACGTTCCAAAGTAATTTCGGGGATATCGAGTCCCAAAACAGCCCTCAAGTGAAGCTCAAACTCATTAAAGTTCTGTGTGCCGGCCAGGGTTACCATTCCGGTATCATGCGGACGGGGCGAGAGCTCACTGAAATATACACCATCCTCTGCTAAAAAAAACTCAACTCCCCATATACCAAAACCTGTAAGCGCACGCGTGACTTTATCCGCCATCATCTGCGCTTCTGCCAGGTGTTCGGGTGATATTCCGCATGGCTGCCAGCTTTCCTGGTAATCGCCGCGCTCCTGCCTGTGGCCGATAGGCGGGCAAAACAGGGTTTTGCCGTTTTTCTGCGTGACAGTAAGCAGTGTAATTTCAGTAAAGAAGTTTATGAACCCTTCAATTATTACTTCATTGTAGTCTCCCCTGCCGCCGGTTGATGCATATTCCCATGCCTTATTGATATCATCTTCATTTTTAATTACCGACTGTCCCTTACCTGATGATGACATTAGCGGCTTCACTACACACGGAATCCCGATCTCTTTAACAACCAACTGGAAATCTGCAAGGTTTGAAGCGTATTTATATGGCGCGGTCTTTAGACCAAGTTCTTTTGCAGCAAGGTCGCGGATAGCTTTCCGGTTCATAGTGAAATTTGCAGCCCGTGCACTCGGCACAATCTGGTACCCCTGTTTTTCGTAATCGTAAAACCTTTCTGTACGTATGGCTTCTATTTCAGGGACGATGATATCGGGTTTATGTTTGGCAACAATCTTATCAAGCTCATCGCCTGAGAGCATATTGATAACTTCCCGCTCATCAGCTACCTGCTGTGCCGGGGCATTGTTGTATGAATCAACAGCCACCACGTACTGCCCCAGCCGCTTCGCGGCGATAACGAACTCCTTGCCCAATTCACCTGAGCCTAACAATAGAATTTTTTTTATCATTATTTATTAAAAATGGAAAATAGATTTTTAAAGTTAAATTTTAACATGATTTAACCTCCCTATCCAAATGAGTAATCAATTTATTACCCTCACCCCCCAGCCCCTCTCCCAGAGGGAGAGGGGAGAGGTATGCAAAAATTCTCGGTTTGTTTCCCCTCTCCTTTTAGGAGAGGGGTTAGGGGTGAGGTAAAACATTTATTTACTACTTCTATATTTCTCAATCAGCTTCCTTACTGGCTGATTATCAGCATAAACCCGCCACTTGGTAATCTTGCCGTTTTCAACTGTGGCTGTCCATGAAGCCGGAATCTCAAATTTATTTTCGGCAAGTATCTTGCCATCTGTGGCTAGAGTACCTTTTGCGGTGCCGAAAACCGCAACCATCCCGTTCTTACTTATTATATCTTTAACTATTATAGTATAATCGGGGAAAAATGTCAGCAGCACGTCCCACGCCTTCCGCATGTCAGTTACGCCCTTGGTATCAATTCCCATGGAATCAATAAACACAGCATCGCCTGATGTCATTGCAAGCAGACCCGTAACATCATGCTCATTAATGAGCTTAATGTACCTGCGGACAATTTCGGTGTTGTCTATAAGCAAATCATTATCTTTTGCGGTAATTTTTGAGTCAAGCCTGTGCGCTTCATGCAGTATTCCAAGGTATGTTGGCTTAAGCTCTTTTTCTGTAACCCTGAATGATGATTTCTTAACATTATATGCCTTGGCATCGGGTGAGCTTGATACTATGTACTTAAGCTCAGTTCCAACATAATGCAGCGCAACTCCATCCTGTACGCCGTAGCCGCTATCTATTTCGCCGGATGATATCATCTTCCTGTAAGCGCTGCGCAGTTCGCCGCGCTTATCATAATGGGGACAAAAGCTTCCCTCCAGGAATCCGAGGCAGCTTATCCTGCGCCAGATATCGTCTTTCGGGTTCTGATAGCCATCTTCATACCAGCAAATTGCTCCGGCTGACATACCGCTAAGCACAACGCCCTGCTTCCATGCTTTCTTTATGATGCGGTCGAGACCTGTTTTGCGCCATACCTGCATTAAAAACTTGGGACTTCCCCCGCCGACAAAAATAAGGTCCTGGCTTAAAACGATCTGTTCGAGTTTTTTGAACGGCATAGATTTTTTCGAGAGCGCAAGATGTGTTGGTTTACAATTGAATTTATTGTATGCGCGGTAGAATTTCGCGATGTAATCTTCATGATCACCCCCGGCTGTTGGCAGGAAAAGGACCTTTGGTTTAGCCTTGTTGGTCTGCAGAAGCAGGTATTCATCAAGCAGGAGATTGTCGGGTTGATCTGAAAATCCGCCGCCGCCCAGCGCGATTATATGCCCCTGGTTCTGTTTGGTAACATTCCTGTTAATATGTGAGGAAATTTTGCGCGTAATTTTAGAAAGCGATTTCAGCATTTTTTATATTCGCCTGAATAAACAGTTTAATAGTTAATTGAACTGACAAAAATCGTTAAAATATGGGAGAATTTAAATGCTATATTTCTGAAATTTTGTTATTTATATGTAATTGTAAACTTTAATAAGTATAAGTAAATTTGAACTCATTAACAGTTATAGTAATTCATAAAAAGCTAAACCAACTTTCAAAAAACGAAAGTCAGGCGAATTACACTAATTAACACGAATTGTTTGATTTAATCTATGAAGCTTTACCATGTAAGCGAAGAACCGGATATTGAAATTTTTGAACCGAGACCATCACCGCAGGTTTACGACCAAATTACCGGGTATGTTGTGTTTGCGGTTTCAGATGAAATGCTGCATAATTACCTGCTGCCCCGGGATTGTCCAAGGGTCACATATTTCGCAAAAGCTGATTCACTGCAAAGTGATATTAATAATTTCATAGGCTGTTCAAAGAACAAATATATAATTAATATTGAAGAAAGCTGGCTGGAAAGAGTAAAACATGCAGTACTATATTTGTATGAGTTACCAATAGAAGCTTTTACACTGCTTGATAAAGGTGTTGGATATTATGTTTCTTATAAGGCTGTGAAACCCCGAAAAGTTTTGAAAGTTGTTGATTTATTAAATGAACTTGAAAAAAGAGATGTCGAGCTTAGAGTTCTTTCAACTATCAAAGAGCTTGCAATAGAAGTTTCAAAGTCAACTCTGCAGTTTTCGATTATCAGAATGAGAAATGCGCAATAGATCTTAAAACAATGTCACTGCTCCAATCAAAAGGCTGGGTTTTATATGACGGTATGTGCGGGTTTTGATCGACCCCACCCAATCGCACCTTTGGTGCGATTTCCCTCACTTAGAAACAAGTCTTTCAGCCCAAAGGGGAGGGTTAGAAGAAAAAAAATCAAATTAAATGTCACTGCTCCATTCAAAAGGCTGGGTATTATATGATGGTATGTGCGGGTTCTGCTCATGGTGGATACCGTTTTGGGAAAAGACAATTAAGCGCACGGGGTATGGAATAGCCATGCTGCAGGATAAATGGGTGCGGGATGAATTGAAATTACCCGGTGAGCTTGAAAACCGCGATATCATCCTGCTCTTTTCTGACGGAAAAAAGCTCATTGGTGCTGATGCTTACATTTTCGGGATGAAAACTGTGTGGTGGTCATCTCCTGCGGGGTACCTGCTTTCAATCCCCCCTTTCAGGCAGATCACCTGGCTGTTTTATAAGATCTTCAACCGCAACAGGTTTTTGGTTTCAAGGGTCTGCAGGCTTAAACCCGTACTAAATGCAAATTCACACAAATAAAACCCCTGTTTTTAGCCGATTCCGCTCGCTAATACGATGTTATGACTTAAATCATTTAATAATAAGGGTCTATGTATTATTTTGCATTAATAAACAATGGTGATCACCCTTTTATGATCAATTTTAAAAAAGCGTATTACACAAATCTAAAAAAAAATGGAACCTACAGGATATGACCTGCTTCATGACCCTTCGAAAAACAAAGGGACTGCCTTTACACAGGAAGAAAGGGATAAATATAAATTAAACGGTTTGCTTCCTGATAACATTGAAACAATGAAAACCCAGTTATTAAGAGTTAATGAACAGGTTGACCGCTTAACGATCCCCATAAATAAATATATTTTTCTTCTGCAGTTGCTTGATTACAATGAAACATTGTTCTTCCGGACAATTATGGATAACCCAGTGAAGTATATGCCTATTATTTACACTCCCACAGTGGGTGATGCCTGCATACAGTTCGGGCATATATTCAGAAGACCCCGCGGGATGTATATTTCAATAAAACATAAAGGCAACATTGCCTCACTTTTAAAGAACTGGCCTGTAAAGGATGTACGTTTCACAGTAGTGACTGACGGCGAAAGAATACTTGGTCTTGGTGATCTCGGCATGTCAGGCATGGGTATTCCTATAGGTAAGCTTTGTCTTTACACAGCATGCGCAGGCGTTCCACCTGCTCTTACCCTGCCTATTGTACTTGATGCCGGAACGAACAACGAAGCATTGCTTGATGACCCGCTATACCCCGGTTTAAAAATCAAACGCGTACGCGGCAAGGAATATGAAGAATTCATTGAGGAATTCGTTACCTCGATAAATGAAGTGTTCCCTGGTATATGCATACAGTGGGAAGACTTTGCAGGCACTAACGCAATTAAAATTCTTGATCAGTACAGGGACAGGGTTTGCTGCTTCAATGATGATATACAGGGCACTGCAAGTGTTATAGATTCAGGCTTGCTTACAGCCTGCAGAGTATCAGGCACACCACTGGAAGAACACAGGTTCTTGTTTTTAGGTGCCGGTGCTGCATCAACAGGGATTGCTGAATTAATGACAAAAGTACTTATTCAAAAAGGATTATCCAAAGAAGAGGCATTCAGCAGGTTCTGGCTGTTCGATAGAAAAGGAATGGTATCTAGAAAGCGCAATGACCTTGAAGATCATAAAATGCCATTTGCAAATAATGATATTGAGTGTGATAATTTCGAAGAAGCTATACGGATAGTAAAACCTACAGCTATTTTGGGATTGAGCACGATAAAAGGCGCATTCACAAAAGAAATTGTTGAACTGATGAGTGAATTGAACGAAAGACCGATAATTTTTCCGTGCTCAAACCCGACTTCACACTCAGAATGCACCGCAGAAGAAGCTTACTTGTGGAGCAAAGGGAAAGCTATTTTCGCCAGCGGGAGTCCCTTCCCTCCTGTCAAGATCGGTGGTAAAACATTCTTCCCAAGCCAGGGAAACAATGTATACATATTCCCCGCCGTGGGGCTCGCCGTACTTGCAACCAAAGCCAAAAGAGTAAATGATGAAATGTTCATTGCCGCGCTTCACTCGCTATCTGACCAGGTAAGCGAAAGTGATATAGAAAACGGCATAGTTTTCCCGCCTGTGCAGAATATCAGAAAAGTTGCTGAAAAAATTGCGACTGATGTAACAAAATTCATCTTTGATAACGATCTTGCGCAGATAAAGAGACCCAAAGATATTGAATCTTTTATAAAAGAAATAATGTATAAACCCGAATACAACTAAACAAAAATTGTATTATTTTTGTAGATAATTTTATATTTAAAAAATAATTATCCGGCTATTTGTCACCAAAAGAAATTATCATAGAGCAGCTTAAGGCAGCACATGATCAAAAGAACTGGTTCGTACCTTTTACAGATGCTGTAGCAGGTTTATCATCATCTGAAGCCTCAATGAAGGATACAAGCGGTAATCACAGTGTATGGGGAATTGTAAATCACCTGATATTCTGGAACTCGAGATGGCTTACCAGGCTAAACGGCGGCAAGCCGCCTGAAATGGAAATTGATAACAGTGGCACTTTTACCGATTCAGGTACTGATGAAGAAAAATGGCTTTCATCAGTAAAAAAGCTGAACGAAATATCTCTTGCAATAATTGAAAATGTAAATAATTCGGATGGCGGGTATCTTTCTTCGGAAGCCTTTCCGGGATACGGTGCTTCATGGTATGAAATGCTTACACAGATGACAATTCACAATGCATATCATATTGGACAGATTGTACATTTGCGCAAACAGTTCGGCAACTGGGATCCCGCAAAAGGAGTTGGAGCTTAACATATGAATGACCTGTACAACAAAGAAGATAACCGAATAATTATTGAACGCATCAGAAAGATCAGCACGGACTCAAAGGCTGAATGGGGAAAAATGGATGCAGCAGGAATGCTTTTCCATTTGCAGGAGCCGATAAGGGTATCACTGGGTGAACTTAAACTGAAGCATGGATTGATTGGTAAATTATTCGGTAAAATGGCGCTTAAAGAAGTGTTGAGCGATAAACCTTTTAAAAAAGGCGTTCCCACCAGCAATGAATTCAAACCCAGAAGCAATCATGATCTTGAAACTGAGAAAGAAAAACTGATAAAATTAGTTTCCATACTTGCTGAAAAGGGACCTGCTGCAATTAGCTCAAACCCGCATCCGTTCTTTGGTAAGCTTACCCCTGAAGAGTGGGGTATCATCACATGGAAACACATTAATCACCATCTGACTCAATTCGGAGCATAACTTTTCCGCGAATATCCTGAAAAAATCCCGGTTGTAATTATTATTAATAATCATTGAAATTGCGTACTTGCTTTAGTAAATTGCTGACTGACGCACAAATTACTATAAATCAATGAAATATACAGTCATTTTAATTCTTTTGGTTTTATCGGTACCCGCAATTGCGCAGGATTCAAAAGATATTGAGACAACACTTGCAGCTCACCTTAAACGAATGGAGCACTTTAAATATGATTCCCCGAATGCTGACTCAGTTGAATACGAAAACTCACTCTTCAAAAAGTTACTGCTGAAGTATCTTATTGAACATCCCTTTACAATAACTGACCAAATGGATGAGGTGGTAAAAGCCGGACTTACTATTGCTTCTTCTGATGACAATTTGTTCAGAATATATTCATGGGATACCCAGACAGGCGGTACAATGAGGTTTTATGAAAACATCTATCAGTTCAGATACGGAAATAAAGTGTACGTAAAACAACCTGTGAGTGATGTTGAAGGTGATCCGAATTCATGGTTTTCAAAAATTTATACCCTGCCAACCGATGAAGGTACCTGTTATGTAGGTGTTCAATACTCTGATTTTTCCAACAGGGATAAGTACACGGGACTTGGCTTCTTTAAAATTGAATTTGATTCACTGCGGGAAAATGTTAATCTGGTAAAAACCTCCAAAGGAATGGAAAGCGAAATAGGGATAGGATATGATTTTTTCTCAGTGGTTGACAGAACTGAAAGACCGCTTGAACTTATAAAATATGACCCTGAGACTAAAACGATCAGAGTACCCGTCGTGAATGAGACAAACGGTTCAGTAACCGATAAATTTAAGGAATATAAATTCACGGGAAAGTATTTTGAAGAAGTTAAATAAACTTATCCCGGAATCCATAAAGAACTCTAAATAATATGGGAACGAAAGATAAAAGAATAGATGCATACATCGCAAGATCACAGGATTTTGCAAAACCTGTTATGGAGCATATCAGAAAGCTCATCCACAAAAACTGTCCGGATGTAACAGAAACAATAAAATGGGGAATGCCTGCATTTGAGTATAAAGGACCATTCATGGGTTTTGCGGCATTCAAAAAACATTTCACGCTTTTTTTCTGGAAAGGCGCGATAATGAAGGACAGCAAAATACTGATGGGCGCAAACAGCAAGGGGGCTATGGGTAATTTAGGCAGAATAGAATCCATTGAAGACCTGCCCAGGGATGCAGTTCTTGTAAGGTGGATCAAAGAAGCAAAGAAACTGAATGTCGATGGAATTAAAATAGATAAAAAAGAAAAACCCAAACATGAAAGAAAAGAATATAAAATGCCGGCTTACTTTCAGAAAGAATTGAACAAAAATAAAAAAGCCAAACAGGTATTTGAAGGATTTCCGCCTTCACATAAACGGGAGTACCTTGAGTGGATAATTGAAGCTAAAACAGAGGAAACGCGTAAAAAACGAATGGAAACCGCAATTGAATGGATGACTGAAGGGAAATCCAGGAACTGGAAATATCAGAAAAAATAGAAGAACAATATCGGGTGAACACCTTCAGCAGTTCCGGGAACTTTATCATTTCCTGTTTTTATGCTTGAAGATATAAAGGATAATAAAAGATAATACTAAAAATCCGCCTGCAATAACCGTTGTCAGATTTATATTTTCCACTCCTCTACCTTTTCCACTTTTCTACCTGTTCCATTTTTCAAGATAATTTATTACCGCAAAACGTACATCATTACACAGATCATTTTTATCAGCAGGATTTGGTTCTGTTACTTTAATAATTCCGGGATTATCTTTTGTAAGATAACCGAAATTATGCTCCATACCGCTTAGCAGATAATCAGCTACAGCGGCGGAATAAACTTTATTTTCATCTATCAGCGCGTTTTTGACTTTATAACCTGCAGCGGTTTGCTCGAGTCCGTAGTACTGAATATATCCCCCGCTTCCGGGCTGAGAGAACCCCGTTTCAATAATTTGCTTAAGCAGTGAGCCTTTAAGCTCAACCTTAAGTATCTTTCCGCCGAATGGCAATACGCGTATGATATCATACTGCGTTATTTCTCCTGTGAGCTTATCATCTATCCTTATAGCTCCGCTGTTGAAGAAAGCAATATCAACATCCTTTGCAGCATAAAACATTGCAGTACCTATCAGGTAACCCAGCGCGCATTGTGAGTAGCGTACAGTTTCATCTTTTCCGTCAAGAGTATCCTTTTTCAGGTCAATTACCATTTTAAGCGGGTCAAAGCCTTTATCGTAGAATCCTTTAAAGGCGCGTGTTACCCATTCATCAACAAGCTTTTTAGTTTTCGGATCTTCGGGAATATTTTCATCGATGCTGAGAAGCTCTGATTTAATTTCAAGCAGTTTATTCTGCTCATCAAAAATGAGCCTGTGAACATACACGGTGATTGCATTGGCATCAGCTTTTGTAATTATTGTTTCACCGACTTTATGCAGCATGTTAACGTGTTCATGTCCCCCCATTATGAGCTTCAGCTCAGGCAGCTCCGCTACCAGCTTTTTATCTTCATCAATATTCAAATGAGTTATACCTATAAGGCAATCAATACTGTCTTTGATAGAAGTATATACCTTTTTGGCTGAGCTGTAGTAATCGTTGTATGATACATATGGCTGTTTATTGGCATCAATGCAGATACCGATAATTCCAACAGTGAGCGGCATACCTTTTAAATATGCAGGTATTTTGATAAGGTGATACTCCGGCAATGCAATGCTATTCTGTTTGAACGCAGTTATTTCGCCATTAGTGTTTTGGAAAGTATTGGATGATATCCATTTAAACTTCGATTCATTCAATCTATCCTGCAGCACTTCATACTTATAGTCAAACTCGTGATTGCCGAATGTAACATAATCCAGCCCAATAGCATTAAGTACATCCACCATCTGCCTGCCGTTAATGCGCTTATCTTCGTATGTGCTTGTACCAAGCGCACTGGGCGAAATAAAATCCCCTGAGAGTATAACATATGTATGGGGGTTGGTTTGTTTAATGTTATCAATCACAGTTTTTACGCGCGCAAGTCCCCCGTATTTGCCGCCTTCAAGCGGGGCAATTTCGTAAACATCGTTCATTTGTATGAATACAACTTCGGTGGTTTGCGATAAGCTGCTGCATGAGACCAGGACTGCGATAAAAACAATTTTAAATATATTCAGCATAATCTGTATGTTTTCCCTGTATGTTTAGTCTTCTTCATATTCATCTTCGGATTCACCATCATCAGGTGAATCGATCTCAATGCTTTCTTCAACATCCTTAAGCAGTTCCCTTGCATACTCCACATCACTTGTCAATACCTGAAATTCCACAGGAAATGCATTTATCGGATAAGCACTTTGCAGATTATCACCCTTAGCCAGGTACGTTATTCCGGCTTCATCAAGCATCGATTTCACCAAAGCACAAATTGCATTGTTACCGGATGTATAAACCGTAACCAGTGTTTCGGAATCTTCATTATAATTCATTTTCAATAATAAAAGATTTAAGTATTAAGCATTTTCATCAGCAGGTTTATCGCCTTCCGGTGTTTCATCACCTGCATCATCCGGGGAATCTTCTTTGTACCAGTCAGAATCCTCGTCAACTTCTTTAAGAAGGTCTTTGGCGTACTCTACATCACCCGGCATAACCTGGAAATCAACAGGAAATGCATTTATGGGAACAACGCCCTGCATATTTTCGCCCTTTGCCATGTATTTAATGCCGGCTTCATCGAGAATTGATTTTACAACTGCGATTATCGCCATATTATCGGTCTTAAATACCGATACAAGATATTCATCATTCATATCTTCATTGCCTTCGCCGCCTTCTGAATCTATCCCGCCCGGGCTTACATTTTCGTCTTCTGCCATGATTATATTATTTAGTTTGATTTATATGTTTTTATTCTGAATGAAAGCATTATTGAAAATATCCCGCTGAGTATTGCGAACGCGCCGAACACCATCAGCATCACCCCCGCGCCCTGAATCAGGTTTCCCGCAAGCAGGATACCGAAAACAATTGATATGACACCATTAAGTATCATCAGCCATTCATTGGTAATGACTTTGCGCATCTTTATAGCGCCTATAATATGGATGAATCCAGATAGTATTGCCCAAGCTGCTATGAATATCATAATTCCGCCCAGCGCAGAAACGGGGTTCAGAAGAACAACAATTCCCGCGCCTAAAAAGATCAATCCTTCAATTATCCTCAAACCTTTGTTATCGGTTTCACCAAGGAAAGCGAGAGTGAGGATGAAGAATCCGGAAAGAACAGCAAAGAATGCAAAAAATGTTATGAGTGAAAAAATTACTATATATGGAGATGCAAGTGCCAGTATTCCGAATATTACTGCAAGTACACCCCTTACAGCAATTAACCACCAGTTCTTTTGTAATGTTTCGAGCATTGATTTATGATTTAGTTGAAAGCAAAGTCAGTAATTATACTTCTAACGAACTGAAATATCCATAAAATTACAGGTTTCCGGGATTTATGCTCCCGGGTAACTGTAACTTAAGAAACGAAAATCAATTTTCAAAGCATAATTTATCTGGCGTTTTCAATTACTTCAATGGCTTTTTCCAGATATTCATCCCGCTTTTCACGGATTCCTTTGATAGTGCGGTTCACTAATATATCCGGAATGATGCCGACACCGTGATGACGTGTGCCGTCGTGCTTTACAACATTCATACCGGTCCATGAAATATAGAAACCCCCCGGCAGGTTAAACGGGTTTACATTTCCGTTGGTGCCGGCAGTAGGCTCCCCAATAATAGTGCCAAGCTTGTATGCTTCAACAATGCCCATAACACTTTCAGCATAGCTTATGGCGTTGCCATTCACAAGGAAAACAATTTTCCCTTTGAATCTTGGTTTAAGCGGACCCAGGTTCCACCTGGAAGAAGTATCTTTTATAACTGGTTCTACCCTATCAGGATAAATGACTTCGTTAACTGAAAAATAAGCAGAGCGAATAGGTGAATCTGTAAGATACCTCAATACATCATGGTTACCATTAGGATAACCCCTCATATCAAATATTACACCTTGTGCATTTGACAGCTTGCTGATATTGCTGTCAATCTTGCCCATAGATGCCCTGTCAAGGTTAACATAATATATACCTTTTTTGATCTCTTTAATATCATCAGGCCTGTATTCTGCATACCAGCCTTTTTTCACAAGTTCATCTATAGCCAAATTTCTTTTCATTGAAAAAAATTCTTCTGTACCATCTTCACTTTTGATTTTGATATTGAAAACTGAACCATCCTTCCCGGCAATAAGCGATTCATTAAGCAGCCTGTGTATTAGCCATTGCGGTGTTGCCGATGAAATATATCTGCTTAGTTGCTTCATTTTCTCGGCGGTTTTCATTCCGTCAATTTCAGTTACTTCATCACCTTCCATTATAGGCCACGTACTGTTTTGGTCAAGGATTCTTGATATAACAACTTTCCCTTCGGAGTAATCCAGAATTACAGGCGGGTAGTTCCTTTGTTTATTTTTATTAAACCCAACTCTCCCATGACCGTCTTTCAATTCAGCGATAAACTCCATCAGAACTTTATGAAACTCAAATTCATCACTGCTTTCCGAAGCCAGTTTAAGATATTCGGTAAGAACTTCGTTCCAGTTTGTACCTGCAATATAAAAATAAGGGTAGAAATGCTGAAAGATATTCCATGCAATACAGATATCACCCAGTCTGACAAATTTATCATTAGCTGTTAACACAGCAGTAGTATTATTTCCAATATTCCTGTTCAGCTCAGCAAGAACCGAAGTATCAGAATGCGGAAGTGTCCCCTTTTCATCAGCAAAGAGCATTAGAGGAAAAGTACAGCTTAAATTCTCACTAATTTTTGCGCGGAGTTTTTCTCCGTCATAAGGTTCTTTATCGAAAATCTTGCTTTGATATAAAGCTTCAGAATTCAGCCAAATCATAAATGAAGAATTGCCGTTATACTTTTCTGAATCGGTCATTTGGTAGCTGTACTTCTCATTGCCGCCTTTCCAGTGCAGACCCTGGCCATCCTTATCTTTTAACTCAAATTCCGGATCCTTTATATTTATCTCATTCCACATTCCGTTATCACTTACAAACAGCCTTAACTCATCAACCCATATCTTTCCCTGCCCGTAAAGGAAACATCCGAACATTACGTTTAAAGCATCCTTAGCAACTTCACCTGTAATTTCATACTCGTTCCAGCTGTTAAGCTTAACGGGTCTATCCCACATATTATCAAAGAATCCCATTTTTCCGTTCTCACGGTCAACCCTGAGCCAGAGATTACCCGTATTATGCGCACCCTTTACATCGGCTTTCACATATCCTTTCAGCTTAATTTTCTTTCCGCGCAGTTTTTCAGCATCAACGTATTGGGAAATTCCCCCGAAATCATCTGTGCTTCCTTCGGTTACAGTATTTACCCTGGAGCTTTTGTAAATGTTCTTATCGTTACCAAGATACACACCGTAATGCTGCCAGAAAACTCTTTTGTACCCGGCAGTATCAGCAGGCATGAATAGCGAATTATCGTATGGTATATTGTCCCCGGTACGGGTGATCTGAAGTGAAGGCGCAATCGGCAGAAACAGCTCAAGCAGATTTTGTTTCAGCTCTTCATCGTCCACAGAACCCGATACTTTCTGCATTCCGTAAACTGCAAAGCGTTCCCAATCGATCTTCTGTGCTTCATCAGAAGGATGAAAGAAGCGTATATACCCGTAAAGCCTGGTAAATGCTTCGCAGTTCCGGGTATACTGCTCATTACCTGTTATTGGCTGAGAGCCGCTATAATATATACTGAAAGTAAACATGTACAACGAAAGGAAAATCCTGAGTATTTTCATGACTGTATAAATGTTATATTATAGAATTCTTATTCAGAATTCAATTTATAGACATATTTTTAACTTAATCAATGTCGGCTGCTGCTATCCGGCATTTTCAATTACTTCAATTGCTTTTTCAAGAAATTCATCGCGTTTTTCCCGGATTCCTTTTACAGTACGGCTTACGGGAACAGTCGGGTGAATACCGACCCCGTGATGAGGGGTATCATCATGCTTCAGTACTTTCGTACCTGTAAACTGAAAAGTATACCCGCCGGTTAACTTAACCCTGTTGCAATCACCGTTAGTACCTGCAGTTTGAGAGCCGATAATTGTCCCTAGTTTATAAGCCTCTACTATTGACATAATTGTTTCAGCCCAGCTTATAGCAGAATAGTTTGTCATAAATATTATTTTTCCTCTAAAACGTGGTTTCATTGGCTCCCACTCTCCGCGGCCGCTGCCATCCCAGTCATTCATATTTTCCCTGTCTGGATAAATTATCTGCGGAACCAACAGTTGCGGGAATCTAATTGTTTCATCAGTTAAATGTTTTAAAAAGTCACTGTCAAAGAAAGGGTAACCTCTCAGATCAAATATAACTCCTTCAGCATTGATAAGCTCTGACAGCTTATCTTCCAGTTCATTGGGCTCAAACCTGGTAAGATCAGCATAAAAGATCCCCGGTTTGAACTCAATATACTTCTCTTTTCTGTATTCGGGAAATAATCCCCTTTCAAAGAAATCATTCATTTTATATTTGCGCTCAACAGATAATTGCATTGTCTTTTCATCTCGCAGAATTTTGAGCTTGATAGGATTACTATTTTCATGCCTTATAAGCTTTCCGCTGAGTATAAAATGCATTTTCCTTCCATGTGTTGATGCAGAAAAATTCTTCATTTCTTCTTCAGCAGTTTTATTGATATCAATTCCATCTATTTCCAGAATAATATCGCCTGTTTTTACACCAGTGTTTTCTTCAAGTATCCTGCTAATAACAAATTTACCTTCAGCATGATCCAGAATGAACGGCGGATAAAAAAATTTGAACGCGAGATCCGGATGAGACATGTTTAAATGTCCATCATCAAGCTTTGCAGTTGCTTTATATACACCATTTATAAAATTATTTTTAGATTGCTTTATATCAGCATTAATTAACAGTTCATTTAACGACCTATCCCAGTCAATATCGCAATACTCAAAATATGGGTATGAGTGCTGTATTACATTCCATATTACAGCGGATACAGCAAGCCTTGTATACCCGGAATCACTGTCCGGTTCTTTAAATTTTTCATCAGAACGGATTGAAGAAAGATCATTAAATTTTTTTGATGATCTTGGAAGGGTACCATTTTCATCTGTATAAAGGCATAAAGGAAAAACGCATTTTAAGTTGTCATTAAGCAATTTAACAGCAATTTCTCCAGGTGCGGGGTATTTTTCAAACGGCTGTTTTTCATATTTTCCTTCAATAATACAAAACCTGTCATTATGATACTTCTCAAAATCCAGAATTTTAAAAATATAGCCTACTTCTTCAAAAATCCACCCAACAGGCTCATTGCCGATCAGCTGGTCTTCAAAAAGCAGTCCTTTCACTTCAAATTCCATCCAGCAATCATTTTCGTAAACATAAATTCTAAACCCGTTTAAATATACTGCGCCTTCATCATACAGCCTGCACCCGATCTCTATTGTGTCAGTATCCGTTTGAACTTCTATCTCTACAGAACATTCTTCCCATTTATCATTGTTAAATTTTACTGAAATTTCCTTACCGGAAGATCTCACAAACAGTTCTCCGGATGCATTTTCACCAAAGTTCAATTTTACTCCGGCACTTACCCTTATCCTTTTGCCTGAAAATCTTTCAGCGCTGATAACTTTTGAAATTTGCCCGTGCTTATTCTGATTTATCTTTAGTCTGTTTAAACGCTTGCTGCTGTATATGTTATAAAATTCTTTGGTATCGGTAGCAATACCGTAATGCTGCCATGCAACGGGGAGAAGCCCCGTTGTATCTGCGGGAATTATTTTACTTTGATCATATGTAAAATTTTCACCATTAAAATATATTTCAATAGCGGGAGCTATCGGCAGGAACAATTCCAGCAGCAGAGTTTTCAGCTCATTATCATCACCGGCATTTTCAACTTTTTCAAACCCGTATACTGCGAATTTATCCCAGTCAATTGATGAAGCTTCATCACTTGGATGGAAAAATCTGATATAACCGTATATTTTTGTAAACGCGCGGAAATTCCGGAGAGTTTGTTCATTCATATCAAGGAATAATTGATTTAAGAATAATTGAAATGGATGAAAAGCGGACGTAATTCTTTTTTACTTCAATAATATTGAGCTATCACCGTAACTTAAGAAACGGAAATCATTATTTAAAGCATATTCATAGAGCACCTTCCAGTCACTGCCAATAAATGCGGCAATAAGCAGCAAAAGCGTGCTTTGCGGCTGGTGGAAATTCGTAATAATGCCCGAAAATATCTTAAAATCATACCCCGGAACAATAATAATATTGGTCTTACCGTAAAGGTACTTTAGGTCGTTTTGTTTCATATATGAAATGATAGCCTGAAAGGCTTTTGCAGGATCTTCGGGTTCATTTTCATACGGCTCCCATTGAGTTATGTTTAGCTCACCGATATGATGCCTGCCCTGTAATAACTGAACGCCGAACCAGAAAAGTGATTCAATTGTACGCATTGAAGTTGTGCCCACGGCAATTATTCTATTTGTGCCAATATTTGCAGTAATTTCTTCCAACAGGCTTAGCTTAATATAAATGCTTTCTGAATGCATATCGTGCTCTGAAATATTTCTGGTCTTAACCGGCTTAAATGTTCCGGCACCTACGTGGAGAGTTACGAATCCCGTTTTGATATTATAACTTTTAAGTGAAGCCAATACTTCATTTGTGAAATGCAGACCCGCAGTAGGCGCGGCAACGGAGCCTTCAGTTTCTGAGTAAACCGTCTGGTATGTTGTCTTATCATCGGGTACTGCATCACGCTTCATATATGGCGGAAGCGGTATCTGCCCGAAGATTTCAAGCACTTCAGCAAAGGTACGCTCTAGAGGCTGCCAGTAAAGTCTGATAATAAATGTATCAGCTTGCCTGGAAAGAAGCTCCGCTTCCAATCGGCACTCCGTGCCGTTATGAATTTTGACTGAACTCAGTTTACCTGATTTCCACGCTTTGAGATTCCCTACAAGGCATGCCCAGCTTACTGAACCCTTTGTACTTAATGCAGTAACAAGCTCAGTATTCTCTGCCGGTTCCAATGTGAAAATTTCAATTTCTTTGCCTGCAGGATTCATGAATTTCAATCTTGCATTGATGACTTTAGTATCGTTAAAAATAAGCAGGGAGTTTTCAGGAATAATTTCTGCAATATTGCGGAATATATCCTGTGAGATAGTGCCATTGTTGTAGATAAGTAACTTTGAGCTGTCACGTTCTTTTAAAGGAAACTGCGCGATCTTTTCTGAGGAAAGTTCGTAGGTGTAATCTTTGATTAATATTTCGGCGGGATTAATTTTCAAATGTTCAGGTTATAAGACTTCAAAAGTATTGTGTAAATTGAATAGACTTTTGAGGCCGCACAGATGTTATTTTAAAGTTGCTTTAATATCGCTGTAAATTTTATCGACCCACATTTTATACATTTTGCCTGATGGATGCAGTCCGTCTGTTGCTATCATATCCGGATCGTTTGTACGTGATATGCCTGTAATATCGTAATACTTCACACCCAGCTTCTCGCATTCTTCCTTCTTTACACGGTTATAATCATCGATCTCTGCCGCAATTTTACCCCTGTCTTTGCCTTCGGCAAAGGGGGTGACACCCCAGTCAGGTATTGAAAGCACAAACACATGTTCTTTTTTTCCGCCGGCATAGTTTATGGCAATATCCAGAAGCTGTTTAAGTTCCGAGCGGTATTCTTCAGAACTTCGCCCGCGGTATTGGTTATTTACACCTATAAGCAGAGTAACAATGTTAAATGTATCCTTAACATTTTTTTCATTGATCGCGGCAAGCAGTTCATCGGTTGTCCATCCGGTTTTGGCAATGATAAGCGGTTCAGCAATATCAATGCTGTCGGAATTAAGCATGGAGCTTAGTTGAACAGGAAAGCGCTCGTTTTCATTAACCATTTCGCCAATGGTATATGAATCACCCAGAGCGAGATATGTATATTTATGTTTGGTTGGTGCTTCAGATATCATAAAATATGCAGGAAGTAATATTAATAAGCTGATTGCAGAAATAAATGTGATTATTTCTGCCCGTTGTTTTCCGCAAGCGCAATACATTTCAGTTCAATAGCTATAGGTGTTGGCAAACAGTTAATTTCAATGGTAGTACGGCAGGGCTGGTTATCCTTAAAATACTCAGCCCAAAGCCTGTTGTATACGGGGAAGTCATCTTTCATATTGGTGAGAAATACGGTAACATCAATAAGTTTATCCCACCCTGAGCCTGCTTCTTCGAGTATCCATTTAACATTCTGAAATACCGAGCGGCACTGGGTTTCGATATCATAGGAAACAATGTTCCCGCTTTCATCAAGTGTAACGCCGGGGATCTTTTTTGTGCCGCGCTCTCTTGGACCCACCCCGGAAAGGAACAACAAATTACCTGCACGCCTTGCATGCGGGTACAATCCAACAGGTTCAGGGGCTTTCCCTGAATTTATTGCTTCATTAATACTTTTATTATCTGCCATTACTCTTTAAATAGATCTTTCACATCCGGTTTGATAAAATCAGAAATTTCACTGAACGGAATCGTTATCTTAATCTCACCATCTGCATACGATGCAATTTCGTATGGAATGTAATTGAACATAATATTACCGGGTGATATCATAAAATTCTCATTTACGGGAATAGTATCAAGAAACAAACCCGCTTCCTGCAATGTTTTTTCCTGGGGAACGCCTCTTTGTATCTTAAAGTATTTTTCAAGCAATGCCGGCATTTTTTCAATTCCTTTTTTTATTATAACATCATCAAGGGTTAAAACTTTTTTGCGCTTCAGGTCAAGATTCGTAAACCCTGTTCCGTAATTTCCATGTGCACCGCCTGTGTAGGAGTAATCAAAATTTGATAACACAAACAGCTTATCGTTAAAGAAAACCGGGATGCTTATGTTCTGGCTTTCAAGTGAGTAGCTCCACCCGTCACCCATATCGTCACGGTTAAGATCTTTATTATATTCCCTGAAATCCTTCATGTATTTTTTCTTATTGGCAAGCATCTGTCCGCCAATTTCTGTTGCACCCGTTTTCATGTTCTTTGATTTCAGGATGTAATTCCTGATAAACTGTGCATTGGCATAATTATCAGTCGGCCAAATTGTGCCTTCAGTGTAATTACAGAACGGTGACTCAAGATCCTTAAAAAATCTTTCCTTGCCTTCAACATATACAAATTCAAAATTGCTGCTCTGTTTTTTATCATCATTCAGCGAAAACTTAAACACTTTATTCTGTGAAGGCTTATCCCATGTGCCGGAATAACTGCTGCCTTTGAGAACTCCTTTGAAAGACTCAGAATCATCATAGCCTGAATAGGAATAAAGTGTAATTGAATCGCCCTTCACATTTCCGTATACATCCATGGGCTGTTTGTATTTATCATAGTAATAAAACCCCCGCACTTCGTCGCCAAACTTAACCAGGCTCATTGTAACGGGATATGAATCAATAGTGCCCGTCAGAAGCTTATACCAGCTGGGGTCACCCGAGTAAGAACTTGACACAACAAAAGCAAAAAACAGCAAAAACGCGATTTTCTTCATATTTTCAGCAATTTCAACAGGGACTTTCATTTCCCGATAGTTAACAAAATTATGAATATTGTAGTGCAAAAACAATTGTAAAGTTCCTCATTTAACAAATAATTAACCAAATATCCCGCGATTTTCATTGATACTCCGCAGGCTTAAAGTTATTTTGCTATTCTATTATTCAATAATCCTAAAATATATCAATTCTATGGGAATGAACGAAGTTTTTATCGCAGAGCTTCAGCAGGAAGCAGCTGCAACAAGAAAGTTACTTGAGCGTGTACCAATGGATAAAGCAGACTGGACACCGCATGCGAAATCAATGAAGCTTGGTAACCTGGCGCACCATGTTTCTGAATTATTGGGCTGGACTATGGTAACAATGGACCAGGATGAGCTTGATTTCGCAAAGTGGGAATATAAACCCGTGATACCTGCAACAACAGAAGAACTGGTAAAAAATTTTGATGAACAGGTAGCCAAAGCAACTGATTGTTTAAAGAAAGCAGATGACGCGAAGTTCATGGAAAACTGGACAATGAGACAGGGTGAAAAAATATTTTTCACGCTGCCAAAAGCGGCAGTGCTTCGTTCATTTGTCTTTAACCATCAGGTCCATCACCGCGCACAGCTTGGTGTTTATTTAAGGCTGCTTGATATTCCGCTGCCAAGTTCTTACGGACCAACTGCTGATGAAGTTATGTAAAATATTGAAATGGATATTCGTGAGGAAGCTTTAAAAGAACACTCAAAAGCACAGACAAACAAAATAGTTGCCTGGATCGGTAAGGATGAAGCCCGGTTCAGGCAGTATCTTTATCTATTCCTGCATGATGAATACAGAGTTGTTCAAAGGATATCATGGGTTATATGCGATATTGCGGAAAAATACCCTGATCTTGTGGAAAAAAATATGGGTGATATGATTAACAGGCTCGATGACCCGGGAATTCATACCGCAGCAAAAAGAAATGTTATCAGGGTTTTGCAGTTTTTGGATATTCCGGAAAAATATCACGCAAAAGTTTTTGATATCTGCTTAAAATACCTCTCTGACCCTCACGAAGCAATTGCGGTAAGAGTATTTTCTATGTCAGTAGCTTCAAGACTTGCCAAATTGTACCCTGAGCTGGCAAAAGAAGTAATTGAATATATTAATGTTTCGCTTAAAAATTCATCGGCAGGCTTAAGATCAAGATCGCGTAAAGAACTGAGTGCTTTAAATAAATTAATTCGATAAGACGGCAATTTCGCGGGCAATGTAGCTTGATAGCGCTATACCCATTCCGTTACAGCTTAATGCCGCAATTGTATTGCTATCAATAACTTTAATTTCAGGCAGTTTATTTTCTGTAAACCCCATAATACCGGTCCATTTATCAGCTATTTCATATTTCACTCCAGGCAGGATCATTTTATCAAGTTTATTCTTAAGGTCACTTATTATCATATCGTTGTAAGTGAACTCATATGATTCTTCCTTTTTGAAATCAAGATTCCTTCCGCCGCCTATTATAACTCTTTTGCCGTAATTCCTGAAATAATAATAGCCTTCATCGTAATGGAAAATTCCTTTTAGTTTGAGGTCCTCTATTTCATTGGTGATCAAAACTTGTCCCCTGCCCGGTTTCACCACCGGCTCTTGAGAAATCCGGTTCATAAAAGCATTGGCACAGATTATTACCATATCAGATGCAAATGTAATTTGCTCTCCAAGGGCAGAGTGCCACACAGAGACTCTTCCTCCGGATAATTCTTTCACTTCAGCGCCGTTTACTATCTGTACGCCCAGGAACTGTGCATACTTGATCAGGGTCTTCATCATTTCGCCTGTATCGATCTGCGCTTCAAATGGTGAGTAGATCAGGTGCGATACTAGTCCCGCATCAAATCCGAATTCTTTTATTTTGCTGTCGGCAACCGCAAATACATCTTTCCCGAAGATCCGCCTTAGAAGATCATTAACGCCATCCATTTTCCTGATGGCTGTTGAATGTTTTGTATCAATAAGGTCATACCCGCCGTACGGGTGATAGCCAATTTTATTTTCCGATAATCTCTCTTTAAGGTAATTTATTCCTTTCCATCTCTTTTCCACCAGCTCAAGTGTCTGAGCTTCGCCTTTGAGTTCAATATCTGCCAGTATCTCGGTCAGTGAACCGAAGCATAAGAATCCCGCGTTTTTGGTGCTTGCACCGGTTGGCAGTATGCCGCGCTCAAGCACAAGTATATTTTTCTCCGGGAATCTTTCTTTTATCTCACATGCGGTCGAAAGTCCAAGTATACCGCTGCCAACGATAATAATATCGTAATTAAGAAACGAATTTTTTTCCCAGAAAGAAAGCATCAGTCTTCGAACTCCTCGTCTTTTTCAATTTTATCTTTCCTTCTTCTCTGTTCAAGCTCATCATCTTCTTTACTTTGCTCTGAGCGGTAAATCATTTCCATGGTGGGTGAAAATACTTTGAGCCTGTTATGAAATTTCGCTGCGAAAACGGTACCATCAGGAAGTACTGCGATTGTATCTTCTTCTTCAAGAAGTCCGCCTTCCCTGAGATCAGTTACAATGGTTTCAAAACTATCAGTTGAAGTATGATACCTTATTATTCTTGTATTTGATTTATCGTCGGTTCCGATAATATAAATGTAACCTCTTTCATCCTGGCACGGGCGGCATTCCTTATAGCTTAGCGGAATGTATTTAGACCAAACTTTTGTACCGGATAGCTCATACTTGGCAAGCTCGCCATCACTTGAGCTTCTATCAAGCATATACAAATAGCCATCTAGACCTATATTCATATAGGTGAAATCACCGTTTATTTTTTTCGGATTCGAACCCACATCTTTAACGTAAGGCGCCCATTCTCCGTCACCTTCGGGGATATCATCCCCAACCCCCGCTGAAAAGAGCCCGAATTTCTTCGACTCCCACAGCTCAACACGCTCACCATCTTCGTTGAATCTTGCAAAAACGTGATTGATATTAGCAAGCAAAGTCCCGTCCGGATACACGACAAGCCGCTTGCAGCCTTTCATGTTAAGCTTTTTGCGGTCTTTGCTGCCTTCCAGCTTTGATAACAATGAACCATCTTTTGAGCTGATCTTCACCAGTGAATGCCTGTTTTCATTATAAAGGTACAAGTTACCGTCATGAGCAATTTCCATCCTGGTATGCTCGTAATTGAACTTGATATCTTTTTTGATCCAGCGGGTATTAAGATCCTTATCAATTGACCATACCATAAAATCATTTTCGCCATCCTGTGCAGTTGCAAAATAAACATTTCCCTGTTTATCAGCGATCATATCTGAAAGATAATACCATTCTGGCATTTTTCCCTGCGGCGGCAGCGCGTTTTCATCAAGTACCATGTACCATCGTGATACTTCTTTAACCGGGTGAAGCCTTAACCACAGGTCATCAGGCAGGTATATCTGTGAATCACAGAATTTACAGCTCACCATGCGGTCAGTGCCGTCAATTTCCAGATTCCCCGCGCACGCAGGGCAGGTAAACAACACCGGTTTTGCCGAAGATGGCAGTTTGCCTGGTTCGGGATTCTTCTTCAGCTGGTCGTCATCTTCACCAACCAGGAATTTTACATTTGAAAAACTCTCCGATATGAGCTCATCCGGTTTCCGGACGAAAATTTCAGCTGAACATTTTTTGCATGAAACATTTCCTTTTGAAGAATACTCCTCAATCTTCGAAATATCAATATTTGTTTTGCATTTCCCGCATCTGGGTTCCTGTCTGCCGTACATAAGCTGGTATGTGTACTGCCCCCGCATTATAGTTGAAGGCTGCCCTTCGCCTAATTCCATTTTGGGAGCTTCCTGCATTGCATCTTCAAGCAGATTTTTCCACTCTTCGCCATCAAAATAGTTATACTTATTGCATGATGGGCATAATACGTTTTCAGTGAATGCGTTCAGCATAAGGGGTGAGCTGCAGTGTTTGCAGGTGGTTTTGAGTTCTATACAGATTCCGAGCATCATAAAATTTAAGTTAATTTATGGAAAAATATTTACTCTTCTCCATTTTCCCACCGGTATATGACAATTACAAAACTACAATTTTACACAGACATTCTTTGGCTCTGTAAAGAACCTTAATGCTTCCATTCCGCCTTCCCTGCCGACGCCGGAGGATTTCATTCCGCCAAACGGCGTGCGCAGGTCGCGCACCATCCAGCAATTTATCCAAACTATTCCGGTCTGAATATTTGCCGCCATTCTGTGAGCGCGTGAAAGATTTTCCGTCCATATAATTGATGCCAGCCCGTATTCTGTGCTGTTTGCCATCATTAATACTTCTTCTTCGGTCTCAAACGGTGTAATTGTCACAACCGGGCCGAAAATTTCCTCCTGATTGGTTCTGCAATTATATGCCAAGCCTTCAATAATCGTAGGTTCTATAAACCAGCCGTTATCGCATCTGCCTTCGGGTATGAACTGATTGCCGCCGCAAAGAACTGTACCGCCTTCTTCCTGTGCAAGTTTGATGTAACCCAGCACTTTTTCCATGTGCTCTTTTGATACAATAGCTCCCTGGTCGGTATCGTTCTGCAGGGGGTCGCCTATTTTTAAAGCTTTGGTGCGTTCAACAAAATCCTTTTTGAATTTTTCGTAAATGGGTTTCTCTACAAATACTCTGGAGCCGCATAGGCAAATCTCTCCCTGGTTACGAAATGATGACATAACCGTTGTGCTCAGCATCTTTTCATAATTCGCGTCAGCAAAAATTATGTTGGGATTTTTGCCGCCAAGCTCAAGTGATAACTTTTTAAACATGGGCGCAACAACTGAAGCAATATCAGCTCCCGTTTTTGTGCCGCCTGTAAATGTGATTGCTTTAATTTTGGGGTGAGCGGTAATGGCTTTGCCGACTTTATGCCCGTAACCGTGCACAATGTTCAGCACTCCTTCTGGCAATCCCGCTTCAATGCATGCTTCCGAAAGCAGAAATGCTGTCATTGGCGTGATCTCAGAGGGTTTTGCAATTACGCAATTTCCTGTGATAAGAGCAGGAGCGATCTTCCACGTGAACAAATATAGCGGCAGATTCCATGGTGAAATTGCTCCTACAATCCCTATTGGATTGCGTAGTGTATAGTTAACCGCTTCGCCTTCAATGTTGTGTGATTCACTTGCAAAACCGTGTATTGCAGATGCGAAGAACTCGAAATTTTTAATTGCCCTGGGAATATCAACAGTCTTAGCCAGCGTGAGCGGTTTGCCGTTATCGATGCATTCAGCCCGTGCGAACTCAGCAAGGTCACGTTTGATCAGTTCTGCGATCTTAAACATTATACGCGAGCGTTCATCAGGCGGAGTAGCCGCCCATGCAGGGAAAGCAGCTTCCGCTGCGGCTACAGCAAGCTCAACATCCCGCTCATCGGAATCAGGCACAATACCGTACGCTTCGCCTATTGCGGGATCGTAGTTATCGAAGTATTTCTCCGATACAGGTTCAAGTAATTTACCGTTTATATAGTTCTTTATCACAGATTTATCTGATTAATTGATTTCACTGATCTAATAGTTACAGGTTACAGGTTTCCTGTTTCAATAATATTACCTAAATGTATTTCGTAAAATTCTTTAGCTTTGATTATCTTTGTGACCTTAACAACAAGAAATGGCCTTTCTTCACCATAGCCATTAACAAATTTGACTTCATCATAATGATTCTTCAGCAGCTTATCGTAGAATGGTTTAATTTCTCTGTATTCAGTTTTCTTTGAGCCAAGCAGAATTTCATCAAACCACTTTTTATATATACTCAAATGTAATCTGTTCACAAATTCACCATTTCATTATTTCACAATTTCACTGTCTACGATTCTCCGCAGCAGCTTATAACCACATTCTTGCACTTTGGACACTGGTAATGGCCATGCACCCAAATATACTCAACTGCGCTTTGGCAATACGGGCAGAACTGGAATTTATTCAGCTTAAGCTTCTCAAAAAGCTTTGTTAATTCCTCAGGATCAATTCCGCCATCAGGTTTCGACTTGTTCTCTTCTGAATGATCCATAATTGATCATTGTTAATTGCTCATTGTAAATTGGTTCAGACCTCTTCCATCAGCGATCTTATCGCTGTGAACTTGCCGCCGAATTTTTCCTGGTGCGCATTCTGCAGCAAAGCTGCATGTTCAATCTGGTAGCGCTCGTAATCTTCTACGGTATCGCAGACATACTGTATCACATATGTTGTGCCTTCTTCAGGCTCAGGTGAAAGCAGCCTGTGCATGCTGTAATTGTTGAAGCATTTAGTTGAAATGACATCCGGGATGTGCTGCGTTGTCATCCAGTCAACCCAATCATCATGGATATCATCATCTACATTTATTGTTACGTTGTATGATAGCATAGTGTAATTTAGTTTATTTTGAAATTAATATTTGCAAAAACCTGTCAGGTCTTTAAGACCTCGCAGGTTTTAAAAGACTATAAACAGTTTAATCTTCCGCCATCAACCGGCAGGTTTATTCCGTTAATGTAACCAGCCAAAGGTGAAGCAAGAAAAGCTGCAGCGTATGCAGGCTCTTCAGGTTCAGCAAACCTGCCTGCGGGTATTTCAGCCAGCCACTCTTTTTCTATTTCATCCAATGACTTTCCGCTTGCTTTGGAGCGTGCATCAAATATACCGTAAAGCCTTTCTGTCTTTGTTGCACCGGGCAGTATGTTATTTACTGTTATTCCAAACGGAGCCAGCTCAACCGAAAGCGTTTTTGACCAGTTTGCTACTGCTGCGCGGATCGTGTTTGATACTCCAAGATTCTTAATTGGCTGCTTCACCGATGTTGAAATGATGTTTATTATTCTTCCGTATTCATTCCTTTTCATTCCTTCTACAAGCGCCTGAACCATTATCTGATTACAGATCAAATGATTACGGAAAGCCTGTTCAAACTCACCGGTTTCGGCTTTTAGAATTTCACCGCCTTTGGGTCCCCCTGTATTATTTACCAGTATATGCACAGGCCTTGCTTCACTTGCAAAATTAGACATCTTTCCGCGCAGCTCCTCAGGATTTGAAAAATCTGCCACAATAAAATTATGGTTCTGGGTCTTTGAGGCGGGCATTTCTCTTAATACTCTGCGCAGCGATTCTTCGTTCCTTGCAACAAGCACAACATTTGCGCCGCACTTTGCAAACTCAATTGCAATTGCCCTGCCTATACCCTGTGAGCTTCCGCATACTACAGCGTTTTTCCCTGTAAGATCAATTTTCATTTTTTCACTATTTTACAATATCATTTTTTTAGAATCAATAACCACGAATTTCACTAATTAGCAGCAATATCTTTTAAAATCACATAATCTATCATTAACATGCATTACCTGTTGCTAAAATTGAAGCTTAACTCTTTGATCAATTCTTCCGGAAGTTTGGGCAGCTCTGAGCGCGGAATCAGGAACGTCGGCAGATTGAACAGGTCTGTGAATACCCTGTGTTTATCAACCGTTGACATCAAGTACTGGTGACCCGATGAGCCGCCTGTACCTATCTTAGTGCCTATCATTCTCTGCACCATCAGCGCATGCCTGTAACGCCACTCGGTAAATAGCTCATCCATTTCTATAAGTGTATTTAAGAACATGAACGGCAAATGCAAAATAGGCTCATCGCGGTACAGATTTATAAATATAGCCGCAAGCATGGAACGGTTCGAAAGATGTCTTCTGCCTTCTTTTACAAGCTCGTTATGTTTAGCTTCATCAAACAAAGCCTCAAAATTCTCGCGGTTCAGTTCAATATTACGAAGCTGAAATTCCTTCTTCTTTTCGGTAAGAGTAGCGTTTTCCATTATTATCTTTGTATCATGCTCAAGCATTCTTTCTACAGCCTCTTTGTAGCTTTGCCAGAAATTAAAACTTTGCGAATTAAGGAAAGGTGTGCGCTCAAGCCACTTTTGCACCAGCTCAAACAGCGAGGGACTGTTGACTGTTTCTAATATAAGTTTCCTGTGCGTTTCTTCAAGTGTATTCAGGTAATCAATATTGTTATACTGAATGCGTTTTTCATCTGATAAACCCAGTTTATTTTCAATTAAACGGAACTGAAAGCTCTGGAATCCGCTTGCCGGAATAAGGAAATCCCTGAACTCAAGAAAATCGAGCGGGGTCATTGTTTCAAGTACTCTTAACTGTTCAATGAGCAGTTTCTGAATTTCAGTTACCCTGTGCAGACGTGATACAGCAATTCCTATGCTTTTTTCGTCTACCACATCATCACGGAACATGGTATTTACAGAATCCACTTCATGCAGTATCTGCTTAAACCAAAGCTCATATGCCTGGTGTACTATTATAAACAGCATTTCATCATGCGCTTTATAGCCGTACTCAGTGCTCTTAGGCTTTTGTGAATTCAGCAGACTTTCGAGCTGCAGGTAATCTGCGTAATAAATAGGCGGAAACTTGCTCATTTTTTATGAATTTAGAGATTTAAGGATGTAAAATAAGGGTATTGGTTTAATAATAAAAGATATAAAAAGTGTTTTAAAAAACCTTAAATACTGCAAATTTCAGGTATGTTGTTTCGTTCATCCCGGGTATTGAAGGGTGATCGAACGATGCACCGTTAAAATGCACCTGCTGAAGTTTACGGTCTGCTTTTGATGCGCCGCTAATGACTGCTTCGAGGAAATCTTCCTGTGAAATGTGATGCGAGCATGACGATGTAACAAGGTAACCGTTAACACCAACACAGCTTGCCGCCATTTTATTCAGTTTGGCATAGCCTTTAAGTGCGGTTGGAATGCTCTTGCGGCTTTTTGCAAACGCGGGCGGATCGACCATAACTATATCAAACGTTCTGCCTGCATCGATACTTTTAGTAAAGTAATCAAATACATCCATAACTATAAAATCAGTTTCACTCGTCAGCTCATTCAATGCAAAATTCTTCTCGGCGTTTTCAATCTCGCCGGTTGATGAATCGAGGAATGTTACAAATCCCGCGCCGGCTTTTGCGGCGTGCATACCAAATCCTCCGGAATTACAGAACGCATCAAGCACTGTCTTACCGCCTGAAATTTTCTCAATGAAATCCCTGTTATCGCACTGGTCAAAATAAAATCCCGTTTTTTGTGATGCAGCGAAATCTATCTTATACTTCAAAGTGCCGTCATCAATTGTTTCCGGCGCTGCTTCGCCAAGGTACATAGTATCATCTTCGGGCAGCCCTTCGAGTTTCCTGAAATAGGGATCGTTGCGTGTAAAGATATTTTCCGCGCCAAGGTCGTTTTTTAGAACATCAACCACAAGCTGAATGTTCTCATTCATACCAAAGCAGTACACCTGCATTACATACGTGTTGTTGTACTTATCTATTATCAGTCCGGGAAGGAAATCACTTTCGCTGAATACCATGCGGTATGAACTGCGGTTCGGGTAAAACGTCTTTCTCAGGTCATTTGCCTTTAGAATAGAATCCTTAATATATGAACCCAGGTCATCTTCATAAGTATTGTTAAGCAGTCTTAAGGATATCAGCGAATTCTTATTATAGAATCCCGTACCCAGATATTCCTTCTGGTCATAAAGCTCAGCAAGTACGCCGCTATCGGGGCTGCCTTCTGTTTTTGCAATTTCATTGCTGAATACCCACTGGTGACCGTTGCGTATCCTGCGGGATTCGTTCTTCTTTAAAAATATAGCAGCCAATTTATTTTATTTTAAGTTTTCTATTACCTTAGCAAGTTTACTGCTCACTGTTGATGCAACTTCTTCGAGCCTGGGATTCGCCACAGCCTTCATTGATTCCATTGGATTTATGGCAGATACCTGTACAACACCGCCCTCTTTTTCCTGTACTATAACATTACAGGGCAGCATTACTCCAATGTTCTCTTCTTCGCTTAATGCCTTGTATGCCAGCGGCGGATTGCACGCGCCCAAGATCCTGTATTTCCGGAAATCCACATCAAGTTTTTTCTTTAATGTTTCTTTTACATCAATTTCTGTAAGTACCCCAAAGCCTTCTTTTTTCAGCTCTTCGGTTACTTTCTCGATCGTTTCTTCGAAGGATGTTGTTACGGTTTTTGAATTGTGGTACGTCATGATATTCTGTATTAAAATGAATCGTTAAAAACTGTTCAGGCTTTCAGCTAATTGTTCAGCATCGCTGTAGTTATTGTAAATGTGCGGTGAAACTCTCAGGAAACCTTCACGGACTGCGATATATATTTTCTTATCTTCAAGCATTTTCTGAACATCTTTGTTCTTAGTGCTGTCAACATGAGAGAAAATCAAAATGTTCGAGCGGTGTTCTGCCGAGAGGTCACTTTCAACCTTATACTTTGTCTTATCAAGCAGGCTGATAAGCTTATCCTGGATATCGATTATATGATCGAATATATTCTTTACACCAAGCTCCATAAAATACTTTAAAACTTCATCTGTGCCAATCATCCCAAGTGTGTTAAGAGTTGAGTTCTCATACGCTTCCCCGGATGTTTTGAAATCAAGCTTGTAATCCAGAAAATTATCGAAGTTGTAGTTAACATTCGTAGTGCCGGCGTAAGTCGGATTTATCAGCTCACGGTATTTCTTTGAAATGTATGTAAAGCCCAATCCCGCGGGAGACATTAGCCACTTCTGATTTCCTGTGCTCAAAAAATCGATTCCCATTTCCTGTACATCAATCGGGCACACACCGGTTGCCTGAATTGCATCAACAACAAGATAAATATTGCGTTTTTTGCAGAATTCCGCAATATTCCGTATGGAATGCCTGTAACCCAGGAACTGTACCAAACTTATGGTAAATACACGTACATTGAAATCCATAAGCGTACGCTTGATGAGCGCTTCGTTGGCATAACCTTTATCGCTGGGAATAAGCATTACAGTTGCTTTGCCAAGTTTTTCCCGGTTAAGCCAAGGGTAAACTACGGCGGGGAATTCAGAATCAAGCATAGCAACATTGTTATCTTTGGGATCAAGCTGAATGCCGTTGGCAAAAATATTTATTCCATGCGTAGTGTTAGATGTAATTATAATATCCTCAGCTTCGCAGTTAAGCAGTTTGCCGCAAGTGCTCCTGAACTCACGTGACTGGTTAATATTCACAAGACTCAGGTTCAGGTAATCAGTTGTAAATGTATTTATAAACTCGTTCAGTTTCTTAACCGATCTTTGCGGGTACGGCGTATAATGCGCAGCATCAAAGTAGATGAATTTCTCCATGAAGGGGAACTGCGCGCGAATTTCATTGTGATTATCCAGCATTTATTTTACTCCCGCCAGTGCATTAGTAATATCTTCAAGCAGATCATCATAATCTTCAACACCAACTGAAAGTCTCACAAGTCCATCGGTCAAACCGAATTTCTCGCGTTCTTCTTTGGGTACTGCTCCATGTGTCATGCTAACGGGGTGGCAAACTAAACTCTCTACTCCGCCAAGTGATTCTGCACGTGAGAAAATTTTGAGTCCGTTGAAAAACTTAATCGCATTATCAAGCGATCCAAGCTCAATAGATATCATTCCCCCAAAGCCGCGCATTTGTTTTTTAGCGAGCTCATGCTGCGGATGCGATGGTAAACCGGGGTAGAATACATGTTTGATCTTATCTTTGTATTTATCATGAAGTACGGCTGCTAACTTCATTGCATTTTCGTTGTGCCTTTCCATCCTTAACGCAAGTGTCTTTGTTGCGCGGAGCACTAAGTAACAATCAAATGGTGAGGGTACCGCTCCAACGGAATTTTGTATGAACTTCAACTGTTCGGCAATTTCTTCGCTCGATGTAGCAGCAAAGCCGCCTATTGCGTCACTGTGCCCGTTGATATATTTTGTGGTACTGTGTACAACTATATCAATTCCAAGGTCCAAAGGATTCTGGAAATAGGGACTCATAAATGTATTATCACATACAGAAATAAGCTTATTTGCTTTTGCAAACTTTGATATCATTTCAAGATCTGTAAGCGTAAGCATAGGATTTGTGGGCGTTTCCACAAATATCATTTTGGTATTAGTCTTTAAAACAGCGGTAATTTCAGATTCTTTTGAGGTATCTACCCAAGAAAAATCGAGTCCCATTTTACGGAAGATGCGTTCAAATATCCTGTAAGTTCCGCCGTAAACGTTCTGTGATACAATTACATGGTCGCCTTTTTGCAGCAGTGTTGCGATAGCATGAGTTGCGCCCATTCCGCTTGAAAATGCAAAACCGTGTTTTGCGTTTTCAAGTGCGGCGATATTTGTTTCAAGCGCTACGCGAGTTGGATTTATTGTTCTGCCGTAATCAAATCCTTTTGATACACCGAATGCTTCATCGGCATAAGTTGATGTTGCGTAGATGGGTATGTTCACAGCACCGGTTGTTGGATCAGGGTTGTTGCCAGCATGAATTGCTTTAGTCGAAAATTTC